>NZ_JBSWZS010000010.1:0-51333 GCF_054170725.1 Mycoplasma pogonae
TTTTAAAAAATATTTAAATAATTTTTGATATCTAATAAAATTTAATATGAATTTTTAAATATTTAATTAAATAAAAAAGGAGTTACTTAGATGTGTAGTCATCAAGATAATTTTTATTCATTAACCCCTACAAAAATTGAAAATTGAAATAATATAACTAAAAACAAAAATAAAAAAAATAATTGTAAATGTATTAAAAAGCCTAAAGGTATGATAATTTATAAGGAAGCATTAGATTTTGTATTTAATAAAAAAAATAATGATATATTAAACATAGCAATAACAGGCATATATGGTTCTGGGAAAAGTTCTATATGAAAAACATATTTGGAAGAAAAGCGAAATGAAAAATATTTTTTAAGAAATAAAAATAAAAATTTTAAAAATGTGATTACTATTTCAATTGGGAAGTATGATATCGATTCAAATGGTAAAAATGACCATAATACTCAACAAAAAAATAGAGTTGAAAGGCAAATAATTAACCAAATTGCAGCTCAAATAAATCCAAAAAAAATTCCGTTAGGTAAGTATAAATTTAAAAAAAATAAAAATTTTTTTAGAGTTATACTTAATACATTGTTTTCTTTTTTATTAATATTTTCAGTAATTACTTGGTTTACAAAAGACTTTTGAATTGAAAATATTGATGAAAATGCTAAAAAATATTTGTTTTTGTTGTATATTTTGTTTTTTGTTCCTATTATTTATTTTTTATACACGTTTTTTGTTAATAATAAAATTCAAATTTCAAAAATAAATTTAAAGGCAGGTGAAGCTGAAATACAAAATAAAGAGGCTAGCGATGAAACAATTTTCGATAGAGAAATAAAAGAAATAGTATATTTATTGTATAGTTCAAAAACAAATGTTCTTGTAATAGAGGATTTAGACAGAAATGATGACCCTTTAATTTTTACAAAACTTAGGGAGTTGAATTTTTTGATTAATAAATATTATTATCAAAATAGCAAATTTAAAAAAGTTAAATTTATTTATATGATTAGAGATGAAATATTTCATAAATTTAATGATAGAACTAAATTTTTTGAATTCATAATACCTGTAGTACCTATAAAAAATGCTAAAAATTCCAAAAATTTACTTTATGATTTTTTTAAAAATAACTTAGAAAATGAAAACATAAATATGGAGGGGAAAATACCATCTATAGATGAGGAGTTTTTATTAAAGATTTCTTCATTTGTGAAAGATATTCGTTTGTTAAAAAATATTTATAATGAATATAATGTTTACAAAAATATTATTTTTTATAATAATTTAAATCTTGATGCTAATAAATTATTTTCATTGGTAACATTAAAAAATGTTTTTCCTAATGAATTTGATAATTTACAAGAGGATGAAGGTTATATTCACGATATGATTAATAAAATAAATTTTTATGAGTATGATGATGAAAAAAAAGTTTGAAATAAAAAAAACGCAGAAAATAAGACAAATGCTATACAAGATCAAAAAACCAAATCTATAAATTCAGAAAATGATATTAATGCTCCACAAAACAAAGAAATCAAAACTAATGATGTAAAAAAAACTAGAAATAGTACAGAATTTAGTTTAATAAAAGAATATTTAGAAAAAGGGAGATATTCAGAAATTGAAGAAATTTTTAACAATAAAGAAAATGCACTATTTGGTGATCCCGATTTTGCTTTAATAAAATTTTTGATTATCAATAATTGAATTGATGAAACATATCCTTATTACAAAAGCTACTTTGGTAAAGATGAATTAAGTTCAGATGATGAAATTTATATTGAAAATTTAATTTTTAAGAATGATAATTCTAATTTTAATAAAAATATTCAAAACCCAAAATTGGTCCTTGAGAAAATAAAAGAAAATGATTTAAATAAAACTAATTTATTAAATAAAGATTTATTAAAATATTCTTTGAATAATTTTGAAATTACAGATAGTAAATTAAAAAATAAAATAAAATTATTTATATCAAAAAATAAAGAAATTATTGAAAAAAATGACCTATTTTATGAGCTTGCATTTATGCTAAATTTATTAGAAGTATGAAATATTGAAACATTTATTCTTAATTTTAAAAATGATATGAATTTCTTAAATAAAATTTTAATGGCTTCAAGGTATAATGGGGAATTTCATAGAGCATACACCAATATAATAGTTATTATGCTTGTTAAAAATATTTTAAATGAATCTAATTTAAAAAAATATAAGTCTTACATCGAAGAAAGCTCAAACATTCTAAAATTTATAGATATAAGTGATTACAATGGTTATTCAAGTTCTTTTTTTGAAATTTTACACAAAAATGAAATAAAATTTCAAGACCTAAGTTGAGCTAAAAAAGCTCCGAAAAAAAATTTGTGTTATATAAAAGAAAAAGATTTATACTATAAAAATAAAGAAAATGAAAGTATATTAAAAGAAAATAAATGTTAATTTTAATTTTTTTAAAAAACACATAAGTAAAAAAATGAAAAAATATGCTAGAAAATTTTTAAATTTTTTAGATTAAATATTAAATTACATGGAAGCTAACCAGCTCACATTTATTACAACTGATGATCCTGAAGAAATGGATTTAAGTTGTATTCAAAACATAGAAGAAGATATGAAAGTTTCTTGTATATCATGTTTAAAAGGGAAGTTGAAAATAAAAGAAGGCAAATATGGGAAATTTTTTGGATGTTCTAATTATCCTGCATGTAAATATACAAAAAAAATGACAAATAAATAATACATACTTATACAAATGATTTTAAAAATTATGTAAAAAACGTGGCATATTAAACATTTTAAAATTATATAGAATGTCAAAAATATGTATCTTATATTTTAAAAATATTTATTAAAATAAATCTTTAAAATAAAAAAATGTTTATAAAAAAATCTAATGCTTTTGATTTTATTAGTGCTATGCACCTCAAAAGTTGGACTTATAAATTTTAAGTATTTGAATGATCCCTGAATTCTGCAGGGGTCATTTTATTTAATCTAATTGATATCCTTTGGTTATTATAATATTCAATGTAGTTTTCTATTGCTTTAATTAAAATCTTCAATATCCTCAAATTCATGTTCATGTCCATAAAACATTTCTCTTTTTAGGATTCCAAAAAAGTTTTCCATAATTGAATTATCTAAACAATTTCCTTTTCTTGACATTGATTGAATGATGCCTTTTTCTTCTAAAGCATTTTGATATTTTTTCATTTGATATTGTCAGCCTTGACCTGAATGAAAAATTAATCCTTTTAAATTATTAAATTTATTAAAAGCTTGTTGTAGCATTTTTTTAATTTGCTTAAAGTCTGGAGATTTAGAAATATCATAAGCAATAATTTCACGAGTATGTAAATCCATAATTGGAGAAAGAAATATCTTTTGTTCCTTAAATGAAAATTGTGTTACATCAGTCACCCATTTTTGGTTGGTTTTTGTAGTTGAAAAGACTCTCGTTTTTTGGTTTTTATTTTTATCATCATTTGCTTGAGCAACAGGTAAATGATTCGAAGAGATTTTGCTTATTTGCCCATGATAGGTAATAAGTTTTCTTTTGGTTTTTTAACTATAATCAAACCCATTCTTTTCATTAATCTTCGTACTTTTTTAGTATTTATAACCATTTTTCTTCTTAATTCTGCATGAATTCTGCGATATCCATATCTTTCGAAATGTTTTGTGAAAATTATAAGGATTTCTTCTTTAACCTCATTATCCTTATCATAACTAAGTTTGGAAGCTCAATAGTAATAAACTGATTTAGAAATTTTAGCAGCCTTTAATAAATTTTTTAACTTATATTTCTTATATAGTTGAATGATAATGTTTACTTTTTGTTTTGCTTTGATTCTTCTTTCTTCTTCATCAGTTCACGGAACTTTTTTAAATAAGCAATTTCAGCTTGTAAATATTCAATCTTCTCCTCTTGTTGTTTTTCTTTGGTTGTTTTATTATTTTGGTTTTTGTCTTTGTTTTTTAATAAAAAATCTTCGTGGTTTGTCATTCTTTGCCTACCTCTTTTTTTAATTATTAAATTATAACCATTTTCAAGATAAGATCTAACTCAATTTGAAATCATAGCAGGAGAATTAATATCATATTCTGAAGCAAGATCACTAATATTTTCATGTTGAAGCAAAACTTTATTAATTACTCTAATTTGATTTCATTAGAATATTTTTTATTTTTTATTTTTTCAAAAGCTTTTAAACCGTTTTTATTTCCAAGTCTTATTAAGTTATAAATAACCTGTCTATCAACATTGTATTTTTTAGACAAATTTAATACTGATTGGTTTTTAGATTCATTATAAATTTTAATTTTTTGTTCTTTTGTTAGTTTTGACATAAAAAATGCGCTCCTTAGTTGTTTTGTCCAACTTTTAGGGCGCACTGCATAGCATTAGATTTTTTTATATTTATTTTTAATTTAGAAAGCCCCTTTAGCTATTGCCGTATCTAAACCTAAGTAAACAATACTTAAGATACATATAATAAGCATCATGACACTTAAGTTTTCTTTTCAACTGGATAATATAATTGCACGATCTTTTTCTTTTTTAACTAAGATTTGATATAGCGGACTTATCACACCATAAACAAATAAATGTGTTAATGCAGCAAAAGCAAAACCAATTGAAATTGAGAATCCTAATGTTCCTAAGAAAATCCCTATTAGTAATACTGGTAAATCAAATTTCTTAGAAAAATCAAATACTTTTAATTCTTGAAGTATTAACATCGATACCATTATTAAGACTGGACCAGTAATTGGTTGTAAACTTCTGCCACCTTCCATACCAATTGGTAAAAATGGTTTTAAAATTGGTCATAATCCAATTGATAAAACAAATAATAATGAAGATGTTACTGAAGCTAAACCGGTTCTTGCTCCAACTTTGTACCCCATTGATGATTCTACATAAGTTGTAACTGAAGAATTTAATAATAAAGAACCAGCAATTGTTGATATCCCATCAACGATATTAGCTTTATTGATTCATCCGCTATTTTGCTTTTTACCACTTTCAACTTTTACACCATCTTTATTAAACATATTTTCAAAAATCAATAGTGTTCCTGTTGTGTCAAAAAAGTCAACAAATAAAAATGTAAAAATAGCAATGTAAAATAAAGGATTTTTAAATACATCCCCAAAGCCAGATCACATTTCCTTCATCGCTTTTCCGGTTGCGTCAAAGTCATTGTAACTATTTAAGCTAAATGCTTCTTTAAGTCCTTTAGCTCAAGCTTCTTGACTATTTACAGAAGCTCCTAGTGCAATCGCTAGTAATACAACACCAACTAACATCCCGATAATTACTGATAAATTAATTTTTAGTAAATGCAATCCTAAAATTACTAGAAAAGTAATAATTCCAATAATTACTAATGGATTAGATAAATCCCCAACTTTTGTTAATGTTTCTGGGCTCCCAGTAATAATTCCTGTATTTTGTAATCCAATAAAACCAATAAAAAAACCAATTAGAATTGCAATTGTTACTTTAAAGTTTTTTGGTAACAAATCAATTAAATATTTTCTTAAATTAGTAATTGCAATAATAAAATATAAAATTCCTGAAAAGAATACAGCAACTAATGATCCGCTATATCCTAAATGGAATGTTCCTGCTACTGTAAAAGTAAAAAATGCATTTAGCCCCATACCAGGAGCTAATGCAAGCGGAACTTTAGCAAACATCCCCATTAAAAAAGTCCCGATAAAAGATGACAAGGCAGTTCCTAAAAAAATTGCTCCTTGATAATCTCCAGCTCCGGGACTTAGTGATAGCATACCTGGGTTTACAGATAAAATGTATAACATTGCTAAAAAAGTTGTTATACCACCAATAATTTCTTTTTTAATTGTTGATTTCCTATTAGAAATCTCAAAAAATTTATCTAATTTTAATGAAAGTGATTTCAAAAAAATTTCCCTCCTCTTGTTTTTTAAAAAAATATATTTTAAAGAATTTTTATTTTTTTTCAATAGCAGAAAATAAAAAATTTAATTAAAAACATTTTTTAAAGCTTTTTTAAAGTGAATTAACATTTTTTTTTTTTTTTAAAAAAAAAAAAAAAATTAATTAAAAATAAAAAAATATTTAACTCAAAAATAGAATTAAAAAATATTTGGAAATTTTTAAAAATAGTATAAAATAAGTTTTAGACTGACCATAGCAAGAGGGATCACCTGATACCATTCCGAACTCAGTAGTTAAGCCTCTTCACGCCGACGATACCAGAAATGGGAAAATAGGGAGTTGGTCTTTTTTTATTTTCTTTTTTACTAAAAATGTATTGCTATAATTATAATTATGAGTTTTTTCAAGAAGATTAAAGAGCGTATTTTTAGTAAAAAAATAACTACTGAAGAAGAATTAAAAAAACAGTCAGAAAAGGAGCTGCAAAAAAAATTAGAAAAAGAAGGCAAGGTTAATAGCTATGTTGCCGGAATGAAAAAAAGTAGTTCTTTTTTTACCCAAAAAATTATTGAATTACAAAATAGTCATAATGAAATTGATGAAGAGTTTTTTGAAGAATTAGAAGAAATTTTAATTATGGCAGATATTTCAGTTGAACTTGTTGATATTATTTTAGATCAAGTTAAAAAAGAAGTTAAAATCGAAAATATTTCTGATCCTAAATTAATTGGTGAAATTTTAACTGACAAAATCTTTGTTATTTATGCTAATAATGATGTAATCGATACTCGTTTAAATATTCAAGATGGGCGTTTGAACGTTATGACAATGATTGGGGTTAATGGCTCAGGAAAAACTACTTCAATTGCTAAAATCGCTTATAAATTAAAACAAGAAAATAAAAAAGTCTTAATTGCAGCAGCTGATACTTTTAGAGCTGCAGCAGCTGAGCAATTAGAGGTTTGAGCTAATAAAATTGGAGTTGACATAGTTTTACCTAATCAAAATGAAACAGATCCTTCTTCTGTTGTCTACCGCTCTTTAGAACGTGCTTTAGACAACAATTATGATGTTTTAATTATTGATACAGCTGGAAGACTACAAAATAAAGTAAACTTAATGAATGAATTAAAAAAAATGCATAGCATTATTGAAAAAAAAGTTCCTGGAGCACCACATGAAGTTTTGCTAACTATTGATGCTACAACAGGCCAAAATGCCGTAAGTCAAGCTCAACATTTTAAAGATGTTACTAATTTAACAGGAATTATCTTAACTAAAATGGATGGAACCTCTAAAGGTGGTATTGTTTTAACAATCAAAAACAAAATTGATGTTAATGTTAAATTAATTGGTTTAGGTGAAAAGCTAGAAGATTTACATGAGTTTGATTTAGACATGTTTATTTATGGGCTTGCAAAAGAATTAATAGAACAAAAATAAAAATTTAAAAGTTCCTGTAATTAGGAACTTTTGTTTATCCAATTCTATATTTATCAGTTAGTTCTAAAAAATTTTGTTCTATTTCTATTGGAGATAATATTCCTTGTTTAACACATTCGTTAAACAAGGCATTGTAAAGCCAGCATGCTCTATCCTTATCATTTTCAAATTCAAAGTTTATTTTTGAGGTCATAATCTTTACAAGTGAAAACGCAATTTTTTTAGTTCGTTTTTGTTTTGGAGTTCATGCTACTGTTTTAATAAAAAGCAAAAAACTTTTTTTAGCATTTTTATAATTTCTAAAAATTGTTAAATATTCTAATTGATTAATATCATAATTATATTTAGCTAAATCAAAATTTGTAAAATCTTGATATGTGATATGAATAATTTTATTTTGATTTTTTTCAAACTTTTTCTTGCTAATAAACAAAACAAAAATAAAAATAATGCTTTCTAATACCATGCAAGAAATAAGCGCAAGTAAAAAATACATAAGTTCTACATTAATTTCAATATTAGAATATAGTTGTTTAACATTTACTTCTAGATAATAAATTGATATTAATAGTATAAACATTATAAAACTAAGCAAAAAGTGTAATACAAAGTGTTTTAAATATTCTCTAATTGTAAAATAAGTTGTATTTAAATAAATCTTTTTTCGAATTTGTTTTTGAATAAAATATGATCAATAAAAGTATATAAAGCTAGCGCTCAACGCTCAAAGTATTTGAAAAATAGCAATAAATATTAATAATGTCTTCATCTTAAAAAAGCCTTAATTAATTTCACTGTATTTTGTTTTCGCTTTTTCAAAAGCACTTTGAATATCTTCTTCTTTAAAAGTGTTTTTTTCTGTAAGCTTAGTTAAAATATTTTTATATAATCATAATACTTTGTCACGTTCATTTGAAAAACGAAAGTTTATTTCTAAGTTAGGAATTTTGCAAAGATCTAAAAAAACTGCAAAATTACGATTGCTAAATGATCTGAAAAAATCAATTATTTTAAAGAAATTAATAACTTTGCTAAGTTTTTTTTCTTTATTAAAAATAGTTTTATAAGTCACTTCATTAAAATCATAACTATAATTTGAAAGATCAAATTCCATAATATTTTCATATGATAAATGGAAAATTTTATTTTTGTTTTGTTTAAAATCTTTTTTAAGTGATAAAAATTGGAAAAATTGAAAAACATAAATTAATGTACTTAAAGTACTTAAAGTTATAATTGAATAAAGGAAAAAGTTTTTTAATTCATGATTTACTTCATATTCAGAATTTTCTATCTTTTTAATGCCGGAACCATCAATTAAAAAGTAAAGAAGTATTCCTATTCCTACCGGCCCTATTGCATAAGCAATGAAAATAAAAAACTTTTTCACATAATCAGAAATAACATAATAACTTGTATTTAAATAAATGTTTTGCTTTGTTTGCTTTTTAAATATATACAAAGCATTAAAAATAAATAATGTAAAAATAAAAATTAGGCCACTATTTATTAATAAAAATAAATTTAGAACTAATCCTCAAGTGCTCATAAACCACCACCTTTTCTATTTATTAAATTTATAGCTAAATTTTACATGTTTTTTATTAAGAAATTAAAATTAATTTTCCTCAATTTTAAAACTGCATTAAAAAATTCTAATAATAAAAATTAGAATTTTTAAAAATGTGATTTTTAGTTAATGTCTGCTTTATATTTTTCTGATAATCGAGTAAAACGTTTTTGTTCTTGATCTTTATTTAAAACATTTTTGGTGAATAATTCATTTAAGGTTTTATTAAAAATTCAGCAAATTTTATCTTTATCATTAGCAAAATGAAAATTAGTTTTCATGATTGGTATATTAGCCAAAATTCAAAACACTCTTCATTTATACATATTATTACCTGACATTTTTGATGCATTTTCTAATGAAGTTATTAATTTTGAAAATTTTCTTTCTTTATTTTGTGCTGTAGTATAAGTTAAATCTTTAAAATTATAATTGTATTTTGAAGTATCGAAATCTAATACTTCTTCTATGCTTAAATTAATCACATAATTTTTGTTTTTAGCAAATTTTTGTTTGAAAACTTTTACAACAAAGTTTAAAATCAAAAACGTAATTAACATTAAAATTAAAATAATTAAATTAACATAAAAAATAATATCTCCAGCCGGTTTTTTTGTAACATCAATTGTTTTGATTAAAAAATAATTAATCAGTAAAAAAACCAAAATTAAAGCATTAACTCCTAAAAGGAAAACTAACATTTTAAAAAATTCTGCTGCTGTGTAATATGTTGTATTTAAATAAATATTTTTCTTAATTTGTTTTTTTAATACCAAAATAGGATTAATAAAAACAAGAATCATTAAAAATAAACCTAAAGAAAACCCTAGTAAAGCTATTTCCATAAATACTCCTTTTAAAATTTTTTTATTTATATTTTAAATTTTAGTAGTATTTTATTTGTTTAAATGCAAAATATTATTGATTAAAACAAATAAAAAATTTGTTAATTATTGCTATTATATTTATTTCAGTACTTTTGTAAGAGCTTAATAATTCAATGAAATTATTATAAAAATTTTGAAAAATTAAGATATTCCTATCGAAAAACTAATTTAAAAATTTTGTTGTACACTCGATAATCTTTATTATTAGTAAAATTAAAGTTAATTTTTAAGTTAAGCATGTTTATAAATAATTAAAATAAAAATTTTCTTCTAATTTTTGCAAAATTTTTATAAGTGGAATCTTTAAATTCATAATTGGATTTTTTGATATAAAATTACATAACATTTACATGATTTAAATAAAGTATTTTTTCAGTTATTTTGAATAAATTTTTGTTTTAAAACTTTTAATGTAGAAATATAAAAAATAATTCTAAGTTAAATAAAAAATGTAATTAGTTAATTCAAGGAAAAAAAACTTTTACAACCACAAAATAATATTAATTAAATTAAATAAAATGACTTTCCACCAAATTTAGAAATCATCTGTGTGTTTAAAAATGCAGAGTTCAGCTTTTAGAAAAAATTATATTTTCAGAATTAATCAATTTTATATTTGTGAGAAAGTTTTATTAAATTATCTAAAAAATTTTTTTCTTCTAAAACATTTTTATCAAAAAGTTGATTCAAAGTATTTTTATATATTCAACTTCATTGGTCTGTATCTTTTGAAAAATGAAAGTTAATTTTTAAATTAGGCACATTTGCAAGCACTCAGTAAACTTTTCATTTATAACTAGATCTTCTTGCTAAATTAAATTTTGTTCGATCAAAATAAAAAGCTAATGATTTAATAACCTTGCTAAATTTTCTTTCTTTTTTCATGAATGTTATATATGTTAAATCATTAAAATCATACTTAAATTTATTCTTATCCATTTGCATTATGTTTTCGTAATTAAAATAAAAAATTTTATATTTATTATTATGGAATTTTTGTTTAAAAAAATGTAATTTATAAAGCAAAAATGTTGTTAAAACATTCACAAAAAGCATTGTTGTTAGTGAGGCGTAGAAAATACTTGATTTAATTTTTATTCCCAGGCTTTTTTCAAGATCTGAAAAACCAAAAAAACTTATTAAACTTGAAATCAAAACAAGATTAACTATAACAAAAAAAAGTATTGTTTTAATAAAGTGATCACGCATAAAATAATAAGTAGTATTTAAATAAATATTTCTCTCTACTTGTCTTTTTACTATAAAAACAGGATACATAATTAATGGTAAAAAAAATAAAAAAAGAGCCGCAAATGCAAGTCATGCTATAACCATTAAAACCTCACGATATAATTTTTTTTAATTAAATTTTAACAATTTTTTTAATTAATTTGTTTTATTTTACTAGTTATTGTTTTTCTAAAAATATAAACCCAAGCTTCTTTTCAAGAAATAATCTCAATTACAAATAAAAAAGTCCACAATACCCAAACATAAGCGAAGAAATTATTTAAATTACGCATTGGGCCTAATTCAATATAACTATACATTTTTTCACCATATAAGGAAACACCAAAAAAACCCAAAAACACTAGTGATCTCAAAATATTTTCTAATTCAAAAAATAACAAGCTATAAAAATCTTTTTTGATTGAAGGTCAAATAAAAAACAATAAAATTTTAATATTACTTCACTTTTTTAATTTTAAATTTTTATATGTTCTGAAATTAATTTCATCAATAATATTGCTAGTTTTACGGCCAATATAAAATGACGTATTTAAAGCGATGATTAAAGAAGTAATAAAATAACTTGGATAACTAAATAGTGGAGAGAGTAAAAAAATTCAAAAAATAACAGGAATGACTCTTCAAAAAGCATTTAAAACTTTAAAAAATAAATAAACATAAAATTTTTGAAGTTTTTGATTTAAAAAATAACCAATAATAATGCTTGCAAAAAAAGTTATATAGACGATTACATATGTTTGCTTTATTAATAAAAAGAAAATTAAAAACGGGTTATTATCTCAATCTCAATTGGAAAATAGTTGCAAATTGGGTGCAAAAATATTTTTAAAATAACTTCAAGTATTTTGATCAAAATAAGTTTTATACTCAATCATTGTTGCTAAGCTAATGAATAAAATCAGAATTATAATTAACAGCACAATTTTAGTCATTTTTTTATATGGTAATATTGCAATTTTTAAATTATGCCGTGTTTTCACCTTTAAAACAAAACGATTTAAAAGCAAAATAATTATTTCAAAAAAAATGATCGTAAAAATTAAACTAAAAAGAGGTATGCCTAAAGCTTCGAAACCAACATTGGGTTCTTGATAAGTTTGACTAATTAAATTACCAATTCCAGTTAATCCAACACCAGATAAAATTGTTGTTCAAAGTAAATTTGCTTCAATTGAATAAAAGAAAAGTGCTATTAAACGATTTAAAACTCTAGGAAAAATTTCTTTATAAAAAGCAAGTAATTTACTGTTGGTTTTATAGTATAAAAATCAATAATTTTTTGTTACTATATTTTCATAAATATTAATAATGTATTTATGTAATCACAACCAACTAAATCAAAATAAAATAAATACTGCAGCTAAATCTTTGCTAAACATCATTTGAAAAGCCATTAAAAAAACTAAAGCAGGAAAAGCTCTTAATGCCAAAATTATGATTTTAATCAAATATTTTCATTTTGTTTTTCAGAAATTTCGGGCAGCCAAAAAGGCTGTAAATACAGCAAGCACAAATCCGCTAGTTGTTCCCAAAAAAACATATTGTAATGTTTTTAAAATCATTTGTAGTGATAAAGATCACAAGTTATAACTTGGATACAATACATTATTTTCAAAACTAAAAAGCTTTGTTAAATTTTCTTGAAATAACTCAACACCTAAATAATTAATGCTACTAAAAATACTGTAAATTGCTCAAATAAATAAAATAAACAATACTAAAAATCAAATTTTTTTTACTCAAATTTTTCAGTATAAAAAACTAAATTTTTTTTCTGTAATTCAAAAATTATTTTTCATAATAAATCGCTTTAATTTCTGCTGCTGTTAATTTACTGGTTGGCTGTAAAATTAATTGCTTGTTTTTTATTACTAGAAAATTTTTAAAATGTTTTTTGACAATATTTAGATCATGTAATGAAACAATTAAAATTGCATTATTTTGTTGTGCTAGTTTAAAAATTTCTAAAATAATTAATTCAGAATTGAAAGGATCTAATGAGGTAGTAGGTTCATCAGCTAAAATAATTTGCGGTTTTTCTAGCATTAATTTAGCAATTTCGACTCGTTGGGCTTCACCACCAGAAAGTTCCGATATCAATGTTTGAGCTTTATTCAAAAGTCCAAACTGTTGTAAGGTTTCCAAAATTAAATTATGTTGTGATTTGGTAATGATATTAAATAACTTATATAAAAAATTTTTATAAGTTGTAATTGATCTACGAACATTATTATAAACATTATCATCAGCTAATAAATTGTTACGTTGATTTAAAAAAGCAATTTTTCTAAAAAAAACTTTTTGCACTTTTTTATTTTTATTTTCATTAATTTTGACATTATTAAAAATTAAATCACCTTTTTTAATTTGTGATAAATTTAACAATGATTCTAATAATGTGGATTTACCTGAACCAGAAGGACCAATTAAAGCAATAGGGGAATTTGAATTTAATTTTAAGTTAATGTCTTGAATTAAATAATTATAATCATCACTATTAAAAGAAATAGCAACACCTTGCATTTTTAAAAAATTAGTTTGCTTTGTATTTTTCATAACCATTATAGCCAATTTTTGGTCCAAAAATATCTTTGCCTTGTTTTGCTAAATGCTCCATAGTTTTTAAAATTAATTCCGCTTGTTGTTTGTTAAAAGTTTTAGCAAAAACTCCAACATCATATTTAAAAATTGGAGACACTGTTAAAAATTCTAATTTTTCACCACTTGGTGCTTGAAATTTAATAGTAGTATCACTTGGTTTAATATTGGTGTTTTTGGTCCAAGCAAAAGAGGCTTCATCGTCTAATGAAATTCGGAATTCAGGATCTTGACCAACTTTAAAATATTCTAAATTAGAATATTTATTAGGATGCTGTAATTGATCTTCTTCTAAAGTAGTAAAAGTATTGTTTGGTAAATTAAAATGATTTTTAAAATAAGCTTGAAATAATTTAAATTTTTTAATTCCTTGAATTCCGAAATTTCGAAAAGTATTTCAGTCTCGATTATTTCATGCGGTCTTAATTGAATTTCTGGTGGTTTCATCTCCAGAAATTACAACCATACCTCGATAAAAATTTACCAATTTATTTGTTGAATATAAAAAATTTCAGCGTGAACCATTCCATTGTTCTCCTGTTTGAGTTCACTCCATAAAAGGTTTTTTATCAAATGCAGCTTGCATTTTAGTAGCAACCGCAACCTGATTTGCCTTCTCATCTTCATCAAAATGAAAAGCTTCAGTTAAAGTTTGCACCATCGGATAGTATCTTAATTTGTTCAAATCATTATTTTCAACAAACTTAGCACTAACAAAAGCAAAATCATAATTAGAACTAATGACATTATTTAAGCTTAAATTATCATCAGCTACAGCTGCAACAATTGAAAAATTTGCATCAGCAAAATTTTTTAATTCTGGGTCAGCATTTTTAAAATCATTAAAAGTTTGACTAAATAAGCGTTCATATGCCGTTAACTCTTCGCGATTACCACCTTTATCTTGATATCAACTTTGTTCAAAAGCAAAACTTACATTTGTTTTTCATGCTGCATTTTCCGATTGCTTCACAGTAACTACGGAACAACTAATGACAGCTAGAGGTAATGCTGTTAGTCCCCCTAAGGCAATTTTTTTAAGAATTTGCAAAATAAAACCTCCTGGATGAACAGAGGTTTGTATTTATCTTATTATTAGTAGTTAATATAAACTTGTTACGCTAGCATTACCTAGATCAACTAATAAGAGTATTTCTCAGCCTTCGCAGGCACCTCTGTTATATTTTAATATAATTAATATTATAAAACTTTATTGCAAAAATTAGAAGAATTTTGGCAATAAAGTAGTTTTTTTAAGCTTTTTTACTGAGATTTTTTTTATGAAAAAAAATAATAAAAAAATGCTTGGAGTTTTTAAGAAATAGTGTAGAATTAATTACAGACTGACCATAGCAAGAGGGATCACCTGATACCATTCCGAACTCAGTAGTTAAGCCTCTTCACGCCGACGATACCAGAGATGGAAAAATAGGGAGTTGGTCTTTTTTTTATTTTCTTTTTTTGAAAATAAAAAATTAAATTTAATATAAAACTGATTTTAAAATTACAAAAATAAGCTCTAAAAGTAAGTTTGGGGCTTATTTTTATGTAAAAACACTTTTGAAAAAAATTATTTTACAAAATTAATAATTTTTAGCTATATATAAATGGAGGAAAAAATATGTCACTATTATTTTTCATATTATTTCAACAATCAATTTATAATTTAGGAGGTTTCTATGTCTAAAAATAACAAAGTTAATGACTTAGAAAAACTTTCTAAGGTTCAAGCCAAAAAATATATTAATCATTCTGAAACTATTAAATTTACAGATTTTCAAAAAGAAATTGTTGCTGGCAAAGAAAATGGTAGATTTTGCACAGAATATAAAGGATATACCAATATGAAAACACCAACACCACCAATTGATAACGATCAAATTTCAAAAATTTTTGAAATGCTTTATGAATTAAAATCTCAAAATGAAATTCGCAATCAAAAAGATTCCGAAAGGGATAAGCGTGATGATGAACGTGATAAAAAAATTGAGCAAATTTTGCGTGATCAACAAAAAATTAAGGCAGATCAACAGCACATCAAAGAAAATCAAAAAGAAATCAAAACTATTTTAAAAGATCATGGGCAACGCATCAGTGCTTTAGAAGAAAATGTTAGCCAAATTAATAAAAGAATTGGTGTTTTAGAATCTTATCATCAAAATCCACAAGATAAATAAATATATTTTTGAAAAGCAATAGAAATTATTGATTGTTAAAATATCGTAATTAATAAAATTTATGTTGATAGCTATAGCTTAACTTTTGAAATAAAAAGTTAATTAGTATTTTATTTTTCTAAATTTTTTTCTGGATTTTTGAAATCTGTATATTTTTTATCTACATTTTTTTTTTTTTTTTTAAAAAAAAAAAAAAAATGCTTTAGTGTTCAATATATCTTATCTCCATTAGATTTAAATTCAAAAGTGCTATTAAGGCAAGCAAATTTGCGCTAATCTAAAAATAAATTTTTTAGCAAAATACTTTTTCAAGCAAAACTTAAATGAGTTTTTAACTGATGAGTTATAAAAATCTAAAAACTTATTTTCTAATTTTTACTTTATATTCATAAAATTTTCAATGTTGTAATCATATTTTGAAATATCAAAATCAATAATTTTCTTAAACTTTACTTCTAAAAATGAATTTTTATTATGCATCATTTTTTATAAGCAAAAAAGTTTAATAAAATACTCAAAATAAGTCATCATAATCATCCTATTACAAAACCTTTAAAAAAATATTAACTCAAAAACTTCAGAAAATACCACTCACTTATGGGAATAATGCCTAAATAAAGCAAAATACATATAAGCAAAAGTAAAAGTGGCAATATTGTGTTTATTCAAATGACTTTAAAGTTAAAAAATATTTTTTTTAATAAAATGTCTAAATAAATATTGTTTTTCATAGATTTTTGTATAAATAAGACAGAATTAATTGCGAATAAAGCAAGTATTAATCCAAAAATAAAAAAATATCCAAAAAAACTTAATGCAGAGACATCACACATATTTTTTATTTGTATTTTTAATAATGGTTAAATTTCGAAAGAAAAATTAAAATTTAAAAATTGAATTTTTGGGGTTAAAAATTTCTCTGTAAAAGCAACCGTTGTTTAACCTTCAAAAAAGCTGCTTTATGATATAATTTTTAAATATATTTAAATTTTATTTAAATTACCATAAACAAGCTAAAAAGCGCTAGGATGGTACTAAATGTCAAAAGATTATAACGCAAGTAATATTCAGGTTTTAAAAGGGTTAGAACCCGTTAGAAAAAGACCCGGAATGTATATTGGTTCTACCGGAAAAAAAGGTTTGCACCATTTAGTTTGAGAAATTGTTGATAACTCTATCGATGAGGCCATGGCCGGTTTTGCTGATACAGTAGAAATTACTATTACTAAAGACGGCTATGTCACTGTTTCAGATAATGGACGAGGAATTCCGACTGATCCACATCCACAAACTGGTTTATCAACCGTAGAAACAGTTTTAACCGTTTTACATGCTGGTGGGAAATTTGATGGTGAAACATATAAAGTTTCTGGAGGATTACACGGAGTGGGAGCTTCGGTAGTTAATGCTCTTTCGGAAAATTTAAAAGTGTGAGTTAAAAGAAATGGTAAATTACATTTCCAAGAATTCGAAAATGGCGGACATCCAAAAAGTAGATTAGAAATTATTGGTGAAGTTGATATTAACGACACTGGAACAACAATTACTTTTAAACCTGATTTCACCATTATGGATCCTAATGATTTTGAATTTAACGTAATTGTTGACCGCTCAAAGCAAACCGCTTACTTGAATAAAGGCATCAAAATTATTATTAATGATGAGCGAATTGGCGAAACAAGAGAATTCCACTTTGAAGGTGGAATCGTTGAATACATTAAAGAATTAGCTCATGGCAAAGAATTAATTAATAGTGAAGTAATTTATGCCGAAGGTTCCCCACAAGGTGAACAAGGCGAAATTAGAGTCGAAGTTGCTTTACAATACACCAACAATTACACTTCTAACGTTGTGTCTTATGCTAATAACATCGCCACAATCGAGGGCGGAACTCATGAACAAGGTTTTTTAGATTCAATTTACAGAATTTTAAATAATTATGCTGAAACTAATAAATTATTTAAAAATGAAACTGAAAAACTTTCTAAGGATGATGTTAAAGAAGGGTTAATTGCTATTATTTCAGTTAAGCATACTGATCCTATTTTTGAAGGGCAAACTAAAGGCAAACTAGCAAACAAGGATGCTCGTCCTGCAACTAATAAAGTTTTATCAGAATCTTTTGAAAGATATTTAGCAGAAAATCCCCAAGAAGCTAAGAAAATTTTTGAACGTGCTATGTTAGCTCAAAAAGCTCGTTTTGCTGCCGCGAGTGCTCGAGAAGCAGTTAGACGTAAAACTGTATTTGATGTTGGGTCATTACCAGGTAAATTAGCAGATTGTTCTTCAAAAAATGCAGAAATTTCTGAATTATTTATCGTTGAGGGTAATTCTGCTGGCGGATCCGCTAAAATGGGGCGTGATCGTGAATTTCAAGCAATTTTACCACTTAAAGGTAAAGTAATTAATGCAGAAAAATCACGTGCTGATAGAGTATTTCAAAATGATGAAATTGGATCTTTGATTACCGCTTTAGGAACTGGAGTTGGGGAAGACTTCAATATTAATAAATTAAGATATCATAAAGTTATTATTATGACCGATGCTGACGTTGATGGAGCGCACATTAGAACACTATTATTAACTTTCTTTTATAGATACTTTCGAAAACTGATTGAATATGGTTGTGTTTATATTGCTCAATCACCACTTTACAAAATTTCTTATGGAAAGAAATTTGTTTACACTTACAATGACTTTCAAAAAGATCAAGTCTTATTAGAGTTGGGGAATGAACACAAAATTTCTGTTCAAAGATATAAAGGATTAGGAGAAATGGATCCTGATCAATTATGAGAAACAACAATGAATCCTGAAAAAAGAAAAATGCTACAGGTACAAATCGAAGATGCCGCAGCTGCTGACTTAGTTTTTTCAACATTGATGGGTGAAGATGTTGTTCCTAGAAAAGAATTTATCGAACAAAATGCTAAATATGCAAAAGATATTGATTTTTAATTATTAAGTTGAAGGAATGAATTAATATATGTCTACAAAATATAAACGAATTTTATTGAAATTATCTGGAGAAGGTTTAGCTAACAAACATGAATCATTAGCGATTGATTTTAATTTAGTAAAAAAAATTGCTAAGCAATTAAAAACTCTTTCTGATGAAGGTGTAGAAATCGCTATTGTTGTTGGGGGCGGAAACTTTTGAAGAGGTGTTAGTGCTGAAAAAAATGGTATTCCACGTAACCGAGCTGATTACATCGGGATGCTTGCCACTTTGATGAATGGTTTGGCTTTACAATCAGGTTTTGAAGCAGAAGGATTAAAAGCGAGAGTGCTTTCTTCTGTTAATACTGATAAAAGAATTGCAGAATATTACATTAAAGAAAAAGCTCAAAAATATTTAAAAGATAAAAAAGTTACTATTTTTGTTGGCGGAACAGGAAGACCTTATTTTACTACTGATACCGCTTCGGCATTATTCGCCTCAGAAATAGGTGCTGAAGTAATTTTGGTTGGCAAAAATAATGTAGACGGTGTTTATGATTCAGATCCAAAAACTAATCCAAATGCTCGGCGTTTTGATGAAATTAGTTTTTCAGACGTATTAAAAAAAGATTTAAAAGTGATGGATGCAACGGCATTTTCATTAGCACGCGATAATAATATTGAGTTATTGGTTTTTGATATCAATGAACCAGATTCAATTGTAAAGGTTATGAAAGATCAAATTAAATTCACGAAGGTGCATCAATAATATGGAATTTGAAATTTATAAAGAAATGTTTGACGATGAAATGAAGCGAGCTTTTGATCATTTCGAAAAAGAATTAAATAAAATTGCCACCGGCAGAGTTAATCCACAATTAGTTTCTTACATTAAAGTTGAATATTATGGTGAATTAACACCAATTGAGCAAATTGCAAATATCGTTGTAGCTCAAGCTCAACAATTGCTAATTAAACCTTTTGATATCACTTCAGTAAAAACAATTGTTTCAGTTTTGAATGATCATAAATTAGATGTTCAAATTTCTAATGAAGGAAATCAAATTAGATTAATTTTTCCCCAAATGACAACCGAAAGAAGAAGGGATCTTGTTAAAAAAGTTGGTAAAATCGCCGAAGAAGCTAAGGTGCAAGTACGTTTAACTAGACAAAATATTTTAAAACAAATAAAAAATGATGAAGAAATTACTGAAGATTTAGAAAAAAAATACAGTGATGATGTCCAAAAAATTACAGACAAATACATTCAAAAAATTAATGATATGATAAATGAAAAAGAAAAAGATTTAATGACTATTTAGTCTTTTTCTTTTTTTATTTTATGAAATATGCAGAGGTCAAAATTGGTAAAAAATAATTTAATTGCAAAGTTTAAAAAAAATAACATTTTAAAAAGAATTTTTACAGTTATTTTAATTATGTTAGTTTTGATTCCATCCATTATTGTAGGTTCATTTACGGGAATGGGCGGCAGAATTTATACTTTTATTTTTTTCTTTTTAATTGGTGCAGTAGCTAAATATGAGGTTATCAATAATTTAAATATCAATTGGTATTTTAAAATTTATTATTTTTTTTTAGCTGCTGTATTTTATTTTTTGCCAATACATAGCGTATTTTTAACAGTAATTTTAAATGAAGCAGATTGATACGTCTTGGTAACGCAAGTTTCTTATTGACCTATTTATTTGATTTTTATAGTTTTAGCTCCAATCCCCTTTTTTATAGAGTATAAAAAAAATAAAAACAATAAGGTGTTTTTTATTTTTTTAATAATTTTAAGTTGTTTTTTAATTCCTTTTTTCGTTAAAAGCTTGTGACTTTTTAATTCACTACATTGATATGGTTTTATTATAGTGCTTATTTTAGGATTTGTAGCAGCCTTTTCGGATACTTTTGGGTTGTTTGCTGGACTTTTAATTGGCGGTAAATTTATTAAGGTAAAACTGGCGCCAAAACTATCCCCAAAAAAAAGTTGGGAGGGTGCAATTGCAGGATATTTATTTTCTGCTTTATTCACATTTTTAATAACATATTTCTTTTTAGCTCAACAAATAACACCAAATTATTTTAATCAAATCACTTTTATAACTTTATCCACAATATTTTTACCGTTAGCTGCTATTTTAGGGGATTTGTTATTTTCTAAAATTAAAAGAAATATAGGGATAAAAGACTTTTCTCAATTAATACCAGGACATGGCGGAGTAATGGATCGATTTGATTCAGTATTTTTAACTACAATAATTTTCAATATAATTTTAATTTCTTTAGTAGCTTAACTTTTCCACATTGAGTAAATTTATTTTATGTTGAAAAGTTGTTTTTTATTAAAATTATTTAAGTTATAAGTTATTTAAAAGAATTTTTTTAATGGTATTTTAATTTAAATTAAATTATTTATTGTGTATAAAAATGTGTATAAAGTATTTTTGCAATGAATAAAAATAGTGGTTTTTTTATATATAAAAAAAATAAGATATTATTTAAAGATATGGAAATTAAAAGATTAAATGAAAAAATGCAAGAATTAACAAATGTGTTTTTACAGGAAATAAAAGTTTATCTAAATGACGAGCTTCTTTTTAAAACTGTTGTGGATAACCAAATTCAAATAGAAAAAATTGAAAATGAGATAGTGTATTTTCGAGTTCCAAACAGAGATATTAAGGAATGGATGGAGATTGCCTTATTAGATAAAATAAAAGAATTTGTTCATTCAAAATGACCTGAATATGGGATAAAGATAGTTGATTCTGATTTATTAGAAAAATTAAATTCAACTTCTAAAAAAAGTTTAAAAAAAATAAGTTCCGACTTAGAAAATGATGAAATTTCTTTAGATAATTTTTCGAATCAAAAAGAAATGAAGTCTTATAATCAAAAAGAAAAACAACAAGAATTATTAGATATAAAAAAAAACGATAAAAACTTAACAAATTTAATGGATTATTTTACTTTTGAAAAATTAGCAAAAGTAAATTACAACAAAAACGTTTTGTCTGCTGTAAAAGAAATTATCGAAAGCAAAGAAGTTATATATTCCCCACTTTTTATTTTTTCGGCTTCAGGATTAGGGAAAACTCACATTTTAAATGCTACAGGCTTAGAACTTTTAAAAAAGAATAAAAAAGTGCGTTATGTTGATGCTAATACTTTCACAACAAAAATTGCTTTTGACTTACAAAATAAAAATTCTTCTGCCATTAATGATTTAGTTGAAGAACTAAGCGATATTGATGTTTTAATTTTTGATGACGTGCAAAATTACGCAAACAAACATGCTACACTGAATGTACTTTTCAACATAATAAACAATCATATTTTAAGAAAAAAGCAAATTATATTGGCTGCTGATAGAACTGTTGATCAACTTGGTGGTTTTGAAGAGAGATTTATTACTCGTTTTTCTGCTGGATTAACGTTAGAATTACCGAAACCAAACGACGAAGATTTAATTAAAGTTTGGAAATTTAAATTAAACCAAGAGGGTTTAAAGACTTCAAATTGAGATAAGGATTCATATAAATTTATCGCTAGAAATTATCATGGTTCAATTAGGTTTCTAGAGGGCGCAATGAATACAATAAAATTTTACTCAAAAAGAAACCCTGATATTAAATACACATACAGCGTTATTCAAAGTATTTTCGGAACTTCAAAGCAAACAAATGAGAATCTAACTCCAGAAAAAATTATTAAGACTGTTGCTGATTATTATAAATTGAAAATTAGTGATATCTTAAGTAATTCTAGAAAAAAAGAAATCTGAATAGCACGATCCGTAGCAATATATATAATTAGAAAACAATTAGGGATGAAATATAAACAAATCGGAGCTAATTTCGGAAATAAAGACCACACTACAATCATGAATTCAATCAACAAGATCGAAACTATGCAAAAAGATGGTGATCATCAGATTAAAAATGCTATTATAAAAATTGAAGAAAATATGAAAAAATTAAGTTAAAAGAAGTTATACACTTAATTAAACACTATCCACAGACATTATTATTGTTTTTAAATAAAAAATAAGTAAATATAAATTTAAATAATGAAAGAAAGAAAAAATATGAAATTCCAAATAAATAAAAATATTTTTGATAAAGCTTTAGATTTTGTTTCTTTTGCTATAGATAGCAATAATTTTGATATCTTATTAAGAGGTGTTTTAATTGAAGTTTCAGACTCCAAAATAACTCTTACTGGTTCGGATGGTGAGATGGTAATAAAAAAAGATATAAATAGTGATGGAGATAAAGTTATAATTAAAAGCCCTGGATCTTTCTTAATAACTGCCACCTTACTAAAAAATATTATTAAAAAATCTAGTGGTTTAATTGATTTTGAATTAAAAAATAATATTTTAGAAATAAAAAACAAATTAGATCAATATAATTTAAATACATTAGAAAAAGAGGATTTAATTCAAAATGACTTTAATTTATATGGAGATTCATTTACTCTCAATTTTAGTGATCTAAAAAATGCAATTAGAAATACAATTTTTGCAGCTTCCACATCAGAAAATGCAGCCAAAGTTTTACACTATACAAATTTTAAGGCTAACGAAAAAGTTTTAAGACTTACAGCAACCGACTCTTTTAGATTGGCGACCGAAGTCTTGGAAATTAATTCTGAAAAAGATTTTGATATATGCTTACCAATTAAGAGTTTAAAGAAAATTTTGCAAATGGATTTAAATAAAGATATTAAATTTTATAATGACAATCGCAAGTTAAATATAGTTGATGGAGACTCATTAATTCAAATCAGATTATTTGATGGTATTTACAAAGATATTTCAAACATCTTCCCAAAAGAGTACCCTTATGCATTGATCATTGACAAAAATGAATTATCAGAAATTCTTGTAAAAGCGGCTTTTTCAACATCGGATAAATATAATCGTGTAAGATTGAATTTAAGTAAAAATGAATTTTTTGTAAGTTCAGTTTTTGAAGAAATAGGTTCTTCAAAAATATATGCGAATAATTATGAGTGGAAAGGCGAGGATTTAACAATAACATTAAATTACAAATTTTTAAAAGAAGCTGTAAGTGTTTTTGAAGATAAAATTACAATTTTTTTCAATCAATCTGCTGATAGAATTGTTGTTTTATCCAAAAGCAACCCTAATAATCGCCAACTAGTCACACCGCATCGTGGTTAAAAATTAAAAGGAGATAAAATGGAAATATTAATTATCGGAGAGTTTATTAAGCTTTCGCAGCTACTTAAAAAAATGCGCATCATTGATACAGGTGGACAAGCTAAAGAATTTATTGAAAAAAATGATATCAAAGTAAATTCAGAAATCCCTACAGGTAAGGGATATAAAATTTATTCGGGTTCAACAGTGTGGATTAATGATGATGTTTTTTATATTAAAACAGATCCAAATTCAATTAATCAAGAAATAGAAAAAAAAGTATAAAAAAATTTATCTCCGGATAAATTTATTTAATATTTAAAAGGAAAATATGAACGATAAAAATTTTATTACTGTTAAAGGTGCTCGAGAGAATAATTTAAAAGCACTTGATGTTGTAATTCCTAAAAATCAATTAGTTGTACTTACTGGAGTTTCGGGTTCAGGAAAATCTTCTTTAGCTTTTAATACGATTTACGAAGAAGGAAGAAGGAGGTATGTTGAATCACTTAATTCTTATGCAAGACAATTTTTAGGCGGAACTAAAAAACCTCTCGTAGATTCAATTGATGGTTTATCTCCTGCGATTTCAATTGAGCAAAAAACTACCCACAATAATCCCCGTTCGACTGTAGGGACTGTCACCGAAATTTATGACTATTTACGTTTACTATATGCTAGAATCGGTAAACCATTTTGCCCGCGCCACAAAATTGAAATAACAGCTAAAAAAACTAAAGATATTCTTGACGATATTTTTAAAAACCCTGAAAATTCTAAAATTATGATTTTAGCTCCTGTTGTTAATGGGGAAAAGGGGACACACCAAAAACTTTTTGAAAGATTGAAAAAAGAAGGTTTTTTAAGAGTTAAAGTTAATGGAGAAATTTTTAATCTTGAAGAAGATGAGATTGTTTTAGCTAAAAATAGCAAACACTATATCGAAATTGTTGTTGACAGGATTGTTTTAAATTCCGACAATAGAAATCGGGTTAGTGAGGCTGTGGAAATTGCATTAGGTTATTCTAAAGGTTTAGTGAATATTCAAAACATGGATAATGGCAAAATTTTAAATTTTTCGCAAATTTATTCGTGTCCAAAGGGTGATTTTGATATGCCTAAAATTGAAACTAAATTATTTTCATTTAATTCACCTTATGGTATGTGTGAATCATGTCATGGAATCGGTTTAACTTTAAAAGCTAATTTTAATTTAATTGTCCCTGATAAAACTATGAGCATTAACGAGGGAGCTCTAAAAATTTTTGGTCAATCAGTAAATACAAAATCACTAGAATGACAAGAATTTGATAATTTATTAAGCTACTATAACATTGACAAAAATATTTCGATCGAGGATTTACCAGCTAAAGATATTGAAATTTTAAAGAATGGATCTAAAGAAGAAATTTCTTACACTGTAAAAACAGAAGGTGGGACCAAGTACAATCGATTCAAAGTTATTGAAGGAGTTTTGAACCGTGTTGAAAGAAAGTATTTAGAAACTTCAAGCGATGAACTACGTCAATGATATGGTAAGTTTATGTCAGAACATAAATGTGCTGAATGTAATGGAGCAAGACTAAATCCAAGTGCTCTAGCTGTAAAAATGGGTAAATACAATATTTTTGAAATTGGTAGTTTAGCAATTGAACAAACACTTAATGAATTGAAAAATATTGAGTTAAGTAAAATGGATCAAGAAATTGCTGAAGTTATCCTAAATGAAATTTATCAAAGATTAAGTTTTTTAATTAATGTCGGTTTAGATTACCTATCACTTAATCGAAAAGCCGAAACACTTTCTGGTGGTGAATCGCAACGAATTCGTTTAGCAACACAAATTGGTTCTAATTTAACTGGAGTTTTATATGTGCTTGATGAACCTTCAATTGGTTTACATCAAAAAGACAACCAAAAGTTGATTAGCTCATTAAAAAAAATGGTGGAATTAGGTAACACCTTATTAGTTGTTGAGCATGATGAAGAGACAATTTGGGAAGCTGATCATATTATTGACATCGGCCCAAAAGCCGGGGATCAAGGTGGTCAATTAATTGCTCAAGGTAGCGTAGAAGATATTATTAAAAACAAGGAATCATTAACTGGTCAATATCTATCTGGAGAAAGAAAAATTTTAGTGCCAGATAAGTCAAGGGGCGGCAGTGGCCAAAATATTATTATCAAAGGGGCGGCAGAAAATAATTTAAAAGATATTGATGTTAATTTCCCGCTTGGAAAATTAATTGCAGTCACTGGGGTTTCTGGTTCTGGTAAATCTACACTTGTTAACGAAATTTTAGTTAAAGGTGTTCAAAGGAAATTAAGTGACAGCTCTATAGTTCCTGGCGAACATAAAGAAATTTCGGGTTTATACAATATTGATAAATTAGTACAAGTTACTCAATCGCCAATCGGAAGAACACCACGTTCTAACCCAGCTACCTATACATCTGTATTTGATGATATCCGGGATGTTTTTGCAGCAACCGAAGAAGCGAGAACAAGAGGATACCAAAAAGGGCGATTTTCATTTAATGTTAATGGCGGAAGATGTGATAAATGTCAAGGTGATGGTTCAATTAAAATTGAAATGCATTTTTTACCTGATGTTTATGTAACTTGCGATCACTGTAACGGAACAAGATATAAATATGAAACATTAGAAATTAAATATCGTGGTAAAAGTATTGCTGATGTGTTAAATATGCGGGTGCATGAAGCGTATGATTTTTTTTCACAAAGAGCAAAAATAGCAACAAAGTTAGCAACTTTAATTGATGTTGGTTTGGGGTATATTAAATTAGGACAATCAGCAACCACACTTTCTGGTGGAGAAGCACAAAGAATTAAGTTAGCAACATTTTTACAAAAAAAGCCAACTGGTAAAACAATTTATGTTTTAGATGAGCCTACAACTGGGCTTCATACTTATGATGTCCACAATTTATTAGGTGTTTTAAATCGAATTGTGGATAATAAAGACACTGTAGTTGTGATTGAACACAATTTAGATGTAATTAAAACTGCTGACTATATCATTGATTTAGGACCTGGTGGTGGCGCTAATGGTGGTAAAATTATTGCAACCGGAACTCCAAAACAAGTTGCTGAAAATCCTAACTCATTTACGGGGCAATTTTTAAAGGAAATTTTAAAAAATGCAAATAAATAAAAAAGATGTTTACATTTCTTCGGATAAAATTATTTCTAAATATCATTTAACTTTTTTGAATAAAGATAAAGTTAAAAAAGAAGGTAAAATTTATAAATCATCTATTTATCGTTTGGGACTTGAACTATCAGGTGCTGTTGCAGTTAACGACAAAATTCAAAATATGGTCGGATGAGGAACTGTAGAACGAAAATGATTCGCTAGCTTACCAGAGGCTGATTTGGAAAAAAAATTACGCCACATTTTTAAATACCAACCACCATTAGTTTTATTGTCGATTGGTTTTACTGAAGAAATGGCTCAAAAAGTTTCTGACATTGCTTCAGAATATGACATTCCAGTTGCCAAAAGTGATGATCACTTATCGCATTTAATTTCAATTATCGGACCTTACCTAGCTGAAAAATTTTCTGAAAAAGAAACTGTGCATGGGTCGGCGATCATTGTAAATGGAATTGGAGTTATGCTAATTGGTAAATCAGGAATTGGTAAATCAGAAGCAATTCTTGAATTAATTCAAAAAAAACACATTTTTGTTTCTGATGATTCAGTTATCATTTCACGCTTAGGAAATTATTTTATCGGAAGGCCAACACACATTACTCAAAACATGCTTGAAGTTAGAGGAATTGGAATTTTGGATGTAAAGCATATTTATGGTAGCGCACTATGTAAACATAAACTTTACATTGATTTGGTGATAGAATTATTACCAAACGCAAACAATGAAAATAATTTTGATCGTTTAGGAAATGCTGATTTAGAATATGAAATCTTGGGTGGAAGTATTAAGAAAATCCAAATTCCAGTTCAACCAGGAAGAAACACATCTTCATTAATAGAAGCGGCTGTTAACTGGTATATTTCATACAAAGAGGATGTGAATCCTTTAAAAATCATTAATCAACGCATGCAAAATCAATAACAAGAGGTAATATGGCAATAACAACACCTGAATACGCTTTCAAAAAAGGTGAAAGTACATGAATTATTAACAACGTCATTAACGTTTACGGAGTGATGATTTTTTTAGGATTTGTAGCATCAATCCTAACGATCGTTTATTTTTGAAAAAGAAAAAAAATTAAAATGGATTATTTATACACCTTTATTTTAATCACTATCCCTTCTTCTATTATTGGAGCAAGGTTGTGGTTTATATTTGAGCAGCTTTTGGTTGATGGTTCAAATATTCACCAAACTTGATGGAAAATTTGAGAAGGAGGATTATCCATTCAAGGAGGGGTTTTCACACCGACTGTTTTAAATCTGCTTTATGCATATCGAATTAGAAAGCAAATGGATTATCGGGATGCTTTTTCATATATCCTTCCAGCTGTTTTAATTGGCCAAGCTATTGGTCGTTGAGGAAACTTCAGTAATCACGAAGTTTATGGAGGTATTATTGATGGAGAACAATTAAGTGGTTATCCAGAATGATTCAGAAATAATATGTACATTTTTGATAATCACGGAACTGGATTTAGAGTACCGCTATTCTTCTATGAATCACTTTCATCTTTGTTTGGATATCTTGTAATTGTTTGAGTTTTCAATTTCTTTGGTTGATTAAAACCAGGAGTTACTGGCGGAATGTACATATTCTATTACGGAGTTGTAAGAGCGTCAATGGAAAATTTACGTGAAGAAGCTTACGACTTTTACTTTGTACAATCGATCCTATTTATTATTTTAGGGTTAGTATTAATGATTTATTTCCAATTTTTTTCAGATTTCGTTTTCACAATAGAAAGATACGGAAAAATTACAACTTGAGCATTCCCACAATTCAAAGCGGAAGAGGGGAAAGAACCTAAAAAACCATTAATTAAATTCACATTTTCTAAATTCAAAATTAAATTTAGTAAAAAAACAAGATATTCATTAAAAAAACAGCCATTTTTTAAGTTTTTTATTTATAATTGAGAAAGAATGAACTACAATATAGTTGATTCTAGTCAATCATAAAAGAGGATAAAATATGGAAAAAGAATTTGATGTAATTATTATTGGTGGTGGACCAGCTGCTTTAACCGCTGCTGTTTATGCATCACGCGGAGATTTAAAAGTTGCTTATATTGAAAAACGCGCTCCTGGAGGTAAGTTAGTTTATCAATCAAAAATTGAAAACTGACCTGGAGATAAAATGATTGAAGGATACCAATTAGCTTTAAGGATGTATGAGCATTCTAAAGAATTTGGTGCAAAACATTTATTTGGTAAAGTTGTTAACATTATTTCTAATGGTGAATTTGATAAAGAAGTTGTCTTAGAAAGTGGTGAAGTTTTAAGGGCTAAAGCAGTTGTTATTGCGAGTGGAATGGTTGAAAGAAGACCAAAATGAATTGAAAATGCCTTAGAATTTGAACATAGAGGTGTTTCTTATTGCGCGATTTGTGACGGACCTTTATATGGTAAGAATCCAACTGCTGTTATTGGTGGTGGAAACTCAGCTGTTGAAGAATCTGCTTTTTTAGCTTCGATTGCTTCTGAAGTTTACGTTTTTGTTAAAGATGATAAATTTAATGCTGAACCAGCTTTAATTCGCGAATTAGAAGAAAAGAAAAATGTTCATATCTTTTTCAATTCAGAAATTACCAAACTTGAAGGTGATGGAAAATTAGAGAAAGCAATCGCCAATGTTAATGGAGAAGTAAAAGAGTTTAAAATTAATTCACTATTCCCATTTATTGGGCAATTACCTTCAACCAACTTTGCTAAGGATTTGGGAATTTTGGATGAAAGAGGATTTGTTAAAGTTAATAAATTAATGGAAACTTCTGTTCCTGGAATTTACGCAATTGGAGATGTTACTGTTAAAGATATTAGACAAATTACTACAGCTGTTGCTGATGGATCGATTGTTGGAAAAATTTTAACAAACAGAATCACAAAATAGTTTTAAAAAAATAACTATTTTCACACAAACTTACAAAATTTAAAAGTTAAATTAACTTAAAAAAATATTTTTTATTTATAATTTATTTTTTAAATTAGTACTTAATTTAAAAAAACAATTTTTGAACTCGAAAATTGTTTTTTTATTTTTTAAAAACAATTAACCGTTCAAATAAAAAATAATAAATTTAAGGAACTCAACTGTGGGAAAAACACTTATTATCGTTGGAAGTCAATTTGGTGATGAAGGTAAAGGAAAATTTTCGGATTTATTATCATCGCAATATGATTATGTTGTGCGTTATCAAGGTGGAGATAATGCTGGTCACACAATTTTATTCAATAATCAAAAATATAAATTAAGTTTAATTCCTTCGGGTATTTTTAGCTCAAAAGTAGTAATTGGTAATGGTGTGGTTTTAAATCCATTCAAACTAGTACAAGAAATCAAATATTTAAAAGAAAAAGGATTTGAAACAACACACCGCTTATTTGTTTCAAGAATGTGTCACATCATTTTTGATTACCATATTGCTATGGATGGATTATTAGAGCAATTACGTGGTGATCAAAAAATCGGAACAACTAACAAAGGGATTGGTCCAGCTTATTCTGATAAAGCTGCACGTTTAGGAATTCGTGCTTCAGAACTTTTGAATTACGAAACTCTATTAACAAAAGTTGCATTAACGATTAAACCTAAAAATATGCTATTTAAGCAAAATGGTTTGCCAGAATTAAATGCAGAAGAAATTGCCCAAAAATATTATCAAGTTGGACAAGAAATTGCCCCTTATCTGATTGATACAGTAGACTTATTAAATCGTGCTTATGATAAGGGTGAAAAAATTATTTTAGAAGGGGCTCAAGGGATTTTGTTAGACATTGATTACGGAACTTACCCATTCGTTACTTCTTCATCAATTATTGCTGCTGCTATCTCGGGAACTGGATTAGCGCCTCAAAAATTTCAAAATATTTTAGGAATTGTAAAAGCTTATTCAACTAGAGTTGGATCCGGACATTTTTTATCAGAAATTGCAGATGAAACTTTAGCACACCAAATCCGAGAAGCTGGAAATGAATACGGAACAGTAACTAGAAGACCACGAAGAATTGGATGATTAGATCTAGTTTCTTTAAAATATTCTGTACAAATTTCGGGAATCAACTATGTAGCTTTAACACTGTTAGATGTTTTGACAGGTTTAGAAGAAATTCAAGTTTGTGTGGACTATGAAAATATTGATTCAAAAATTATAGAAAAAGGAAGTTTTCAATTATTTCAAGAAAACCCTTCGCAGTACAAACCTATTTATAAGACATTTAGAGGTTGGAATCAAGATTTAACTCAAATTAAAAATTATGATGATATTTGTTTTGAAGCAAAAGAATACATTAAGTTTATTGAGGAATTTTTAAATGTAAAAGTAGCTTACATTTCTGTTGGCCCAAATAGAACTCAAACAATTATTAAGGAACAAATTAATGATTAAAAGATATGAAGTAACAGAAATAAGCCAAATTTGATCAGATGAAAATAAATACAAAACGTGATTGAAAATTGAAATTTTTTTACTTGAATATTTAACCAAATGTAATTTGCTTTCAGAGGAAGAATTACAAGCAATAAAAGCAGAAATACAATTTAGTTTAAAAAATATTTTAAAACTGGAAAAAAGTTTAAAGCATGATGTTTTTGCTTTTATTAATGATATTAGTAATTCTGTAAATGCTACAGCAAAAAAATGAATTCATTATGGTTTAACATCTACTGATTTAGTGGATACTGCTAATGCTTATTTGATCAAACAAACTAATGATTTTTTAGAATCTAAAATTTTAAATTTAATGATAACACTTCAAAATTTGGCATTTCAATATAAAGATGTAGCTCAAATCGGAAGAACTCATGGTATTCATGCCGAAATTACAAGTTTTGGCTTAAAATTTGCAATTTTCTATAATGATATGGAAAAGAATTTAGAGAGATTTAGACTAGCTCGTAAACAACTAGAAGTCGGGAAAATTTCTGGAGCAGTCGGCACTTACGCTAACACCGGTTTAGAACTACAAGATTATATTTGCCAAAAGCTAGGAGTAAATTCTGCAGAAATATCAACTCAGATTCTTTCGCGTGATAGTCATGCATTTTATTTCAATGTACTAAACTTAATGGGTTTGTCAATTAATAAAATTACTACTGAATTACGTCATTTAGCAAGAACGGAAGTGAATGAAGTGAATGAATATTTTAGCAAAGAGCAAGTTGGTTCTTCCGCTATGCCACACAAGAAAAATCCTATTAGTTGAGAAAATATTTCCGGGCTTTCAAGATTATTGCAAGGCTATGCAATTACAGCAAATGAAAATGTAGCTTTATGACATGAAAGAGACATTTCTCATTCTTCTAATGAAAGAATTTTATTTTTGGATGCAACAACAATCTTGGCTTACATCACCAATCGATTAACAAATTCATTACAAACAATGATTGTTAATAGCGATTCTATCAATTACAATATTAACCTCACTTCAAATAGTATTTTTTCACAAACCTTAATGTTGAAATTAATTAATAAAATTGATTTAAGTAGACAACAAATTTATCAAATTATTAAAGAAGCTTCACACATCGCAACCGCAAATAAAACATCATTTAAATCAGAAATTTTAAAATCAGAAATTAGCAAATATTTATCTGAATCAGAAATTAATGATGTCTTTGATGCAAAATATCATCTAAAATATGTGGATGAAATTTATAAAAAGGTGTTTAAATAAAAAAATGGAAAAATTTTTCAATAAAGTTATTTGAAATAAAGAACAAATAGAGCTAGCAATCCAAAAAATTGCTAATAATTTAAATAATCATTATAAAGATGAAATAGAAGAAGTTTTAGTAATTGCAGTACTAGATGGTTCTGTTGTTTTTGCTGGACATCTATTACCTTATCTTGATTTTAAATTAATTTTTAAAACTACAAAATTATCTTTATATGGGAAAGAAATTAGAATAAGCGAGGATAATACAATAGAAGCTAAATTTGATTTTGAAATTGGAATTTTCGCCAACAAAAAAGTTTTAATTTTAGAAGATTTAGTAGATACTGGAAAGACTTTAAAAATTTTTAAAACATTTTTATTAAGTTCTGGAGCTAAAGATATCAAGATTGCAACTTTATTTAGAAAGAGTATTTCTGTGCGTAAAGTAGACATTGAACCAGACTGATGAGGTTTAGATATTCCGGATGAATGAGTAGCTGGTTTTGGAATTGATAGTAGAGGCAAATACCGTAATTGCAATTTTTTAGGAATAGTAAAACCTGAATACTATTAAAAGAATATGAATTATTTTACAATTAATTAAGTAATTATAACTGCTAATTTTTTAAATTTAAAAAAGTGTATAATATCAAAATATGATAAAAGAAAACCAAGTAGTAAAAGGTAAAGTAAAATCTATTTCTGATAAATATTTTTGAGTTGATCTTGAAGATGATTACCAAGGAGTAATTTTTGTAAATGAAATAAGTGATTATTTTGTTTCTGACATAAATAAAGTTGTTACTATTGGTGACATAATCAGTTTAAAAGTTTTAACTGTAAATCACAAAAACAAAAAATCAACTTTATCTTATAAAGCAATTAGACCTAAATACCAAAAATCAGCTTATATTTATTTAATTAAGCCGACAGCTAAAGGGTTTAAAAATTTGAAAAAACACGCAGAAGAGGAAATTAATAATGAAGAGATTAAATTTAAATTTGGATTTTGCGATTGAGGAATCTAAGGTTTTAGATTTACAAAATCAAGTAAATAACATAGCAACTAAAATAAATGATAAAACATCTGTGGGAAGTGATTTCTTAGGATGAATTGATTTAGTAGAAAAACCCAATACTTTAGAAATTGCAGACATGAAAAAAACTGCAGAGTTTTTACATCAAGAAAATGTTGAAGTTTTAGTAGTTATCGGAATTGGTGGATCGTATTTAGGAGCTAAAGCAGCTATTGATTTTGTACAGGGGCAATTACCGCTTGCTTCTGAAAGAAAAATGGAAATAATTTTTTCAGGAACTTCTGTAAGCTCAATTGCATTAAGTCGACAATTAGAATATGTAAAAAACAAAAAATTTGCAATTAATATAATTTCTAAATCAGGAACAACTACAGAGCCGGCAATCGCTTTTAGATTATTTGCTAATTTGTTAGAAGCGCAAATTGGAGCTGAAGAAGCTAAGAAATTTATTATCGCAACAACAGATGGCAAAAAAGGAACATTATATAATTTAGCAACACAGAAAGGTTATAAAAAATTTATTATCCCTGATGATGTTGGTGGTAGATTTAGTGTTTTATCTCCTGTGGGAGCTTTACCAATCATGGCAACGGGAGTTGACTTTGAAAAAATATTAAAAGGTGCATCTAAAGCTAATGATGTTTATAAAAAAACTGACTTAAAAGTTAATGATGCTTATAAATATGCTGTAGCGCGTTATTTATTGAGTAAAAAATATGCTGTTGAAATGTTGGTTTCTTATGAGCCTGATTTTGCATTTTTCAACGAATGATGAAAACAACTTTTTGGGGAAAGTGAAGGAAAAGATGGGAAAGGCTTAATGCCTGCTTCTGTAATTTTTTCAACCGACTTACACTCTTTAGGACAATTCATACAAGAGGGCTCAAAAGTTTTATTTGAAACAGTAATGACTGTTAAGAATCCTTCTTTGAATGTGAAATTAGAAGCGGCAGATGAAGATTTAGACGAATTAAATTACTTAGCCGGAAAAACTGTACATGATGTTAATAAGGCAGCTTTCGAAGCGACATTAAAAGCTCACTCGCAAGAAGGACAAGTTCCTAATATTCATTTATTATTAGAAGATAATAAAGAAGAAACATTAGGTTGATTAATTATGTTTTTTGAAAGAGCTTGTGCAGTTTCTGCTTACTTATTGGGTGTAAACCCTTTTGATCAACCTGGAGTTGAAGTTTATAAAAAAAATATGTTTAAAATTTTAGATAAGCCAAGTAAATAATGCAAAAATACCAATTTAAATTTTAAGTTGGTATTTTTTATTAACTTTTTGATTTCAAAACATAAAAGGAGTAAAAAAATGAATAAGGAAGCCGTAATTTTAGATTTCGGAAGTCAATACACCCAAGTTTTAGCTAGAAGAATCCGAGAGTTGAATGTATATGTTGAAGTTGTTCCATTTGATACTACTGCAGAAAAATTACGGAATCAATATCCGGATTTAAAAGCAATAATTTTGTCAGGGGGACCTTCTAGCGTTTATATGCAAAACCACTATAAAATTGATTCAGAAATTTTAAACTTAAATTTACCTATTCTGGGTATTTGTTATGGAATGCAAATAATTACTGAATTAATGGGCGGAAAAGTTGAATTAGCTGATGTTCAAGAATTTGGAAAAGCTAGACTAAAACTAGAAAGCAAACAAAATAACTTATTAAAAAATATTCCTGATAACTCAATTGTTTGAATGAGCCACGCAGATCATGTAACAGTACTTCCTGAAAATTTTGAAACTCTAGCTATATCTGATAATTCAATTGCAGTAATTGAAAATATAGAAAAACAATTGTATGGAATTCAATTTCATCCAGAAGTAACTCATTCAGAGTATGGTGCAAAAATTTTGAGTAACTTTTTATTTGAAATTGCTAATTGCCTCAAAAATTGAAGTATGGCTAATTTTACACAAAATAAGATTACTGAAATTCAAAAAACCGTTGGTAAAAATCATGTGATTTTAGCATTAAGTGGTGGGGTAGATTCTTCTGTAGCAGCAACATTAATCCAAAAGGCAATTGGTGACCAACTAACTTGTATTTTTGTAGACACTGGATTATTAAGAAAAAATGAAGCAAAAAAAGTTTTGGAAATTTATTCTAAAAATTTTTCAATTAATTTAAAACTTGTAAATGCTCAAGAGCGCTTTTTCAAGGGATTACAAGGCGTTACTGAGCCTGAGGAAAAACGAAAAATAATGGGTAAAATTTTTGTCAATATTTTCCAAGAAGAATCACAAAAAATAACTAATGCAAAATTTTTGGCACAAGGAACAATTTACCCAGATGTAATTGAATCATCTTCTACAGGCGAAGCATCAAAAGTAATTAAATCACACCACAATGTTGGTGGGCTACCTAAAAATTTAAAATTAGAACTATTAGAACCACTAAGAGAATTATTTAAAGATGAAGTAAGGCAACTAGGATTAGAGCTTGGATTACCTTATGATGTAGTTTATCGACACCCCTTCCCTGGTCCGGGGCTTGCAATCAGAATTATTGGCGAAGTAACGTCAGAAAAAGCTGAAATTTTGAAAGAAGTTGATGCTTTATTTATTAATAAATTACATAACGAAAAATTATATCACCATGTTTCTCAAGCTTTCGCAGTTTTATTACCAGTAAAAACTGTTGGTGTAATGGGAGACAATAGAACTTATGAAAATGTAGTGGCTTTGAGATGTGTAAATACAATTGATTTCATGACGGCTCAAAGTACAAATTTACCGTGGGAATTTTTAAATTCACTTAGCAATGAAATCATTAATAAAGTGCAAAAAGTAAATCGAGTAGTTTATGATATCACGTCAAAGCCTCCGGGGACAATTGAGTGAGAATAAATAAAATTTATAATTAAAGGAGTAAAAATGAAAAATAAAGATTTAAATGGAAAAATTGTTGCAGAAGGATTAACTTTTGATGACTTACTTTTAGTACCGAGTTATTCAGAAAAGTTACCAAGCGAAGTTTCTTTAAAAACAAAATTAACCAAAAATATTGAATTAAATATCCCCCTAATTAGCGCAGCTATGGATACAGTTACAGAAGCTGGGTTAGCAATTGAAATGGCGCGAGCTGGAGGAATTGGTATTATTCATAAAAATTTATCAATCGAAGAGCAAGTTTTTGAAGTTCAAAAAGTAAAACAAAAAGATTCTTGAATTGTTTGAAAACCATTTACAATTTCTGCAAATGCAGAAATCCAAATGGCTTTTAATATGATTCAAACAAATAATATTTCAAGTATTTTGTGTTTAGACCAAAATAATAAACTAGTAGGAATTATCACTAAACACGATTTAAAATATGTAACTCCAGAACACAAAAAAGTTTCTGAAGTCATGTCAAAAAATCCCATTACTGCTAATAAAGGCATTTCAGTTGAAGCAGCAAAAAAATTAATGCTGAAAAATAAAATTCAAAAACTACCCTTGGTTAATTCTAAAAATGAAGTTAAAGGATTAATTACTATTAGTGATATTGAAACTAAAAATAACTACCCAGATGCTGCTTTAGATTCTCGAGGACGTTTGTTGGTGGGTGCTGCAATTGGAATTGGCATTGATTTAAAAGAGCGTGCCCAAAAGCTTGTTGAAGCTGAAGTTGATGTTTTAGTTTTAGATTCAGCACATGGTCACAGTAAAGATGTAATTAGTGCTGTCAAAATAATTAAAGCAATGTTTCCTAATGTAGATTTAATTGCTGGAAATATTGCCACAGCAATTGGAGCTCAGGCATTATATGAAGCAGGAGCTGACGCTATAAAAGTGGGGATTGGGCCAGGGAGCATTTGTACCACAAGAATTGTAGCTGGTGTTGGTGTACCTCAAATTACTGCAATTAATGACGTTTATGAATGAGCTAAAAATAAACAAGTCACAATAATTGCTGATGGGGGAATCAAATATTCTGGCGATATTACAAAAGCAATAGGAGCTGGAGCTCATACTGTAATGCTAGGAAGCATTTTAGCTGGTTGCGAGGAATCACCGGGGGAAGAATTAATTGTAGCAGGTAAAAAATATAAATCTTATGTAGGCATGGGGTCATTGGCAGCGATGAAACGCGGAAGTAGTGACCGTTACTTTCAACAAAAGCAAGCTAAAAAACTTGTTCCAGAAGGCGTGGAAGCAAGAGTGCCTTTTAAAGGTAAAGTAAAAGATGAAATTTTTCAGCTTATTGGCGGTTTAAGAAGTGGAATGGGCTATACAGGAAATGCAACAATCGAAGAATTAAGAACGAAAGCTCAGTTTGTTAAAATTAGTTCCGCTGGATTAAAAGAATCTCATACTCATAATGTAGAAATTGAAAAAAATGCACCAAATTACAATAAATAATTTTCATAAAAAAACTTTACAATTAAATTTATTGTAAAGTTTTTAATTAATATATAAACAATTAGAACGTTTTTTTCAAGGATTTTTTTTGTCTAGATGATCAATAAATAATTTACCTTGTAAATGGTCTAATTCGTGTTGAAATACAATAGAAATAAACCCACTAACTTTAAATGTTACAACTTTTTTTTGGAAATAAGAATAAGCCTCAACGATAATTCTACTTTTTCTATGAACATACCCTTCTTGCTTAGGGTGATCTTCAGGGACACTTAAACAACCTTCACCATTGGCTAGTGCAATTCAACTATCTGAAGTCCCTAGAATTTTGGGGTTGAATAAAACATCTCGAAATCCTTTTAATTTTTCAGAATCAGGGACATGAATATAAAAAGCATTTTTTAAAATACCATATTGTACTGCGGCCACACCAATTCCTGGACGATAAATTGTTTGTTTGTCATTTTGTGAGTAATCAATGTGATCAATCATTTGTTCAGCCAATTCAATGTCTTCTTGGACTAAAGGAATTGGAACATCAACTGATTTTTTTCTTAAAACATTATTTGGAAGTTGTGGTAAATAAACAGGTTTTTTAGACATAATGGAAATTATACAATATCTTCAAATATCTAAAGGGCAATTGCAAAAATCTTAAAAAATGATAAATATGCTAAAATTTAAATTTTGCAGCATATAAATTTAAATTTAATAATTTATTAAATAAAAGGAAACTTGTGGAAGAAAAAGATCTAGATATTTTAAAAAACGAAATTATTAAAGAAGTTTCGAAAATATCAGGAATCAAAGGTTTTGCTTTGATTGATTCCGATTCCAAATTGAATAATTTAAAATTGAGTGATAATAATCTTACTCAAGCTATTTTAATTTACGAAAGTAAAAAAGGTTTTGCTGTTAAAATTGCTGTAATTGCAACACTAGGCATTAATTTTAAAAATATTTCTACAAGTTTGAATCAAGTGATTAAATTATGTTTTCAACAAAATAATTACAAAGTGTATTCTGTAAACATTTACTATAGAGGAGTGGCAAAATAATGAAAACCATGAACCTTCAACAACTGAAAAGTGGTATTTTTTCAGCCGCTTATAATATGGAAAATAATAAAGACAGAATTAATGCAATTAATGTCTTTCCAGTTCCTGATGGTGACACAGGAACCAATATGGCAGCAACAATTATGGGCGGAATTGAAAACATTAATGAAAAAACCGAGATTAGTTCTACTATGAATCAGCTTGCAAAAAATATGTTATTTGCTGCAAGAGGAAATTCTGGAGTTATTCTTTCACAAATTTTTAAAGGATTTTCTAAAGGGTTAGAAAAATCCTTATATGAAGTTAACACGACAGATTTATTAAAAGCTTTTGAAGAAGGAAAAAACAAAGCTTATGATTCGGTTTTAAAACCTGTTGAAGGAACGATTTTAACTGTTATCAGAGAAATTGTTGAAGGTTTAAAAAGTTTTGTAACATCAAAAACAACTGTACTAGAATTTTTTGAAAAAGCTGTAGAATTGGCAAAAACAAGTTGCGCTAACACCCCTAATATTCTGCCTGTATTGAAAGAAGTTGGGACAACAGATTCTGGTGGTGAAGGCCTTGTATGTATTTTAGAAGGTTTTTTATTGAGTTTAAAAGATCGACCTGTAAATTTAAATGAAAAAACTAATCAAGAAACTCAATTTATTTTTAATCAAGAAATTTATGATGGTGAATTTGGTTATTGCACAGAAGTAATTGTTAATTTAAGGAAACCCCACAAATTTGATGCTGATAAATTTAAAGAAAAATTAGAAAATGAAATTTATGCCTCTTCCATTGTTGTTGTGCGCGATGAAAAACTTTTGAAAGTTCATGCTCATGTCGCTAAACCAGGTAAATTTTTGAATTTTGTGCAAAAATATGGGGAATTTTTAAAAATTAAATCAGAAAATATGCAAGAACAAGCTAGTGAAACCAAAAATCAAGCACAGCAACAAAAAAATAAAGTTATAGAATCAGGGATTATTTCATGTAATAATGGCCAAGGCATTATTGATATCATGCAAGCACATGGAGCGCACTTTATAATTGAATCTTCAGCAAATAGCAATCCTTCAATTAGTGATTTTATTGAAGCTATTAAAGAAGTGAATTCCGAAAATATTTTTGTTTTACCAAATAACTCTAATTTTGTTTTAGCTGCCCAGCAAGCAGCAAAAGCCGTTAAGGATAAAAATATAATTATTATTCCAACAAAAAATCAGATGCAAGGAATTAATGCTATTATGCATTTTAATGAAGAAACTGATTTTAACACTAATAAAGAATTAATAATGAGTGAAATTTTAAATATTTCAGAAGTAAAAGTCACTCAAGCAGCAAAAAAAACAGTAATGAATGATGTTAAAATTAATATTGGAGATTATTTAGGGATTTTAGATGGTAATGTTGTTGTTTCAAATAAAAACATTAATACAGCGGTTTTAAAAACCTTAGAAGAAGTTGTCAATGAAGACACAGAAATTATCACAATTTATTATGGAGCAAAAATTTCTGAATTAGAAGCTAATGATCTTTCAGAATTAATTGAAGAAAAATATAGTGAACTAGATTTAGAAATTGAGATTCATTCTGGTAATCAAGATTTATATGATTTTCTAATTAGTATAGAGTAATGGAGAGTATTTATGAAAAAAATAGCATTTGATATTATGGGTGGCGATAAAGGTATCGAACCAGCAATTAAAGCAGCAGAAGAATTTGTAGCAACAAATCCAGATTTTGAAATTTATCTAGTGGGCAATGAGTTGGAAATACAAAAATATTTAAAAAATTCAACAAATATAATTGTTGTTGATGAACCTGAAGTTTCAATTAAAACAAACAATTTAAGAGCAGCAGCCTCAGAGAAAAATTCAATGAATAAAGCAATTGATTTATTAAAAGTGAAAGAAGTGGATGCTGTACTGTCTGCTGGTGAATCAGCAAATATCTTAACTAGTTCAAGCTTAAAATTGAAAAGATTACCAAATGTTTCTCGCCCTGCTTTTATGCCGATTTTCCCGCAATTAAAAAAAGATAAATCAATTTTATTTTTAGATGCAGGGGCAAATGTTGAAATTAAGGCACATTATTTAGTGGAATGAGCAAAAATTGCAACGGCTTTTTATGATGTTTTATTTAAAAATAACAAACCCTCAATTGCAATTTTAAATATCGGAATAGAAGAGAATAAAGGTTTAGATTTTCATCAAGAAGCTTTTAATCTTTTAAAAGAAGAAAAAAATTTAAATTTTATTGGGTTTATTGAACCTAGAGAAATTTTAAATTCCCCAGCTGATATCATTTTAACTGATGGCTATGGGGGAAATATTGCTTTAAAATCTATGGAAGGTGCTGTAGGTACTTTCTCTAAATTGTTAAAACAAGAATTAACTGCTTCAATTTTTAGAAAAATTCCAGCTTTATTATTAAAACCAGCTTTTAAAAGCATTAGATCAAGATTTGATTATCGTAATGTAGGTGCTGCTTGAATCATCGGTGTCAATGGAATTGTTTTAAAAGCTCATGGATCAAGTGATGAGAAAGCTTTTTTAAGCGCTTTAAATCAAGTTAAAAAAGCTTTGGCAAACAATGTTTTTTCAAAAATTCAAAAATAGAATTCTTTCAAAAAATCGCAAGCAATGCGATTTTTTGTTTTTTTGGTTGCAAAATAAAATTTTTTAGTAGTATAATTTCAAAATATTATAGTTTTGTTTTTTAAAAATTTTAATAACTTTTAATAGTTATTAGTAGAAAAGAAACCTGAAAATGTTTAAAAATTTTTTAAAAAATAACCAAAAATGATTCTTTAATCATTACACACTTCTTTTACTTAAAATAATTATTCGAAAAAAAAATACTTTAGTTGTACCCTTGGCTTTATTTGGGTTAGCACTAATTCTTAGTATAACAAGTCTTGCATTGAATTTGAATGGAAGTGCTTTTGATGTTATTTTTTATTCATTAATTTTTGTAGAATTATTGTTTACTATTATTTTTATAAGTATTAAGGTCATCAATATTTTTGTGGAAATAGAAGAAGAGGGGATTGAAGTTATTGTCTTTTCTAAGAAAATTACCAGAAAAAATATTATTTTAGGAAAAATTTTAACTTTTATAACTATTGCTTTTGCATGAGCGATTTTAATTTTAATTTTTAATTTAATATTTTTTGCTTTCAATTTTAATAAAATTAATGCTATTGGAAACTTTTTATTTTTTTCATTATTATCTCCATTTATGGCGGCTTTATTTTTTGGTTCCGTTACTTCTCTTATTGCATTAAAAACCAATTCTAAAGTAGCCTTAACGCTCCCGACATTTATTTTTGTGCCTTTGAGTATTGTGGGAACTTTTTTGAATTTATCTTCAGTTTCGGGAAACAATAGTTATGCCCACTACTTAAACATACCCACAAGTCAAAATGCTGCCGGTAATATAGCTAACCTTGAAAAATTTTATTTAAAAAACCATGAAGATAAATTTTTTATTTTGCCCAATGGATTTGAAAATAAAGAATTTAACGAGAAGCAAAAGCCATATTTGGAAAAAGCTTTTAATTATACAAAGAACTCAGCCCTACCCTTTCAGGTTTTTTCTTGGCTATCATTACCTTCGCAATTTATCGATATTTTTAGTTATGAAAATCAAAACATTTTAAATCAACAAGATAATATTGAAAGTAACCTAAAAAATTACTTTAATTTTTCAAAACCAGGATCTATTTATAATTCTTATAAATTAAATAAAAATCCTTATTTATTTAAAGGCCTTGTAAAAAATATTTCTTCTGAATTAGAAGAACAATATATTGTTCCTGGAGCACTAAAAAATCAAAGTCAAATTCCAAACTTAATTAATTCAGAAATTATTTATGCTCGTGAAAAAGCTGACAATTTTGATGTTGTTTTTTTAGAAGATAGTTATACATTCCAAACTCCTAATAATCTTGTTGGAAAATTAAAATGGAAAGTTTTAAGAGATGCATTAGAATCTAAAAACTTTAATAAAATAGCATTTGATTTTTTTAAAAAAATAAATAAAAATATATCTAAAAAAGATTTAATTGCAAAAATTGCAGAATTTTCTAATGTTGTGATGGATAGTTTTGAAGATAATAATACAATTTTATTTAATTCAATAATTGACACACATCAAATTACAAACCTAACAGAAAAACAAATTTATATCATTACTGCTTTAGCTTATTATCTATATTTTTCAACTGAAAATCAAGAATTATTACAAACACTATTAAAAAATGATAATTCTGAATTGGAATACACACCAAGTAGTCTTGTAGTTAAGTTAGGTGAATATAATTATAATATTGGTGGATTTAGCTCATATTCTCAAATTCAAAAGATTATTAACAATAAAATTGTAACTCGATTCCAACTCCAATCTAATGACAATTTTTTATTTCAAAATATCAAAGACGTTTATAGTGTAGAAGCGGAAAATACTGCACTAGATAAAAATTATTACATTTTGATATGAGTAGCTTTTATAGGATTTCTAATTTTCTTAAATTATAGATTCTATAGTAAAAAGGACTTTAGATAATGAACCATATTTTGCAGGTAAAAAAATTAACTAAAATTTATTCAACAAAAGATAATCAAGGAATTTTTAGTTTAACTTTTAATGTCAATAAAGGTAGCTTTCACGTTTTTATTGGTGAAAATGGCTCTGGGAAAACCACAACAATTAAGTGCATTGTCGGGTCTTACACAAATTGAACTGGAGAAGTTTTAATAGATAACTTAAGCAACCAATTAGCGAGCTCAAAAATAAAGTTAGGTTATGTACCTGAGGCTGCTAAATTCCCTAAGGAATTAACTACGCAACAATATTTATTACTTTTTGCGCGCATGTCCGGAGTTACTAAGGCGGATGCAATCAAGAAAATTGATGATTTTTTAAAAGAATTTGAAATTCAAAACCTAAAAAATAAAAAACCAGCTTTTTTTTCTTCAGGACAACAAAAAAAAGTTTTATTAATTCAAGCTTTAATTCATAACCCTGAAATTATTATTTTAGATGAACCAGCAGCCAATTTAGATCCAACAGCAAGATATGAATTATTTAGTATTTTAGAAAATTTGAAAAAAAACAACAAAACAATTTTTATTTCTTCGCATATTTTAAGTGAAGTTAATAAATACGCAGATAGCTTAACACTGATTCATAAAGGAAAAATAGTTTATTCAGGAGCTAAATACGATAATTTAGAAAGTATTTATTATGAAAAAATTACTAAAAAAAGCTAGTTTATTTGGTTTATCAATTTTTGGATCAATAACTCTTGTATCTTGTGGGCAAAATTATGAAGACAATGATAAAAAAAGCGATGTTTCAGTTTTGCTAAAACCTAGACGAGATTTTTCTGCTGATAAGCAAATTGAAAAGCTATTAAAACTTTTGTTTAAAGATAATATAAATGCGGAAAAAAATTATTTATTTACTCAAAACACACAACCAGCTACTAATTTAATTGAAGTTCAACATTCATTAATTTGAAATGATTTTTTAATTTCATCAGCATCATTAAATAGTTCGATTACTAAAAATTCAATTGCAAAAATCAAAGCAGCAGATAAATTGTTTTTTACACTAAGTAATGATTGATACTGGTATTTAAAAAATATTAATAAAATGTTTTTTATTTTAAATACTTACAGCATTACTTCAAATAGTTTTTGAGATTTTGGATTTGGATCCAACGAAGAAATCATTGACCTTTTAAAAGATAACCAAAATAGTTTATTAAAAAAAATTCCGGAAAACAAAATCCAAGAAATGTATTTTATAGATATCCCAAATCAAAAAGGTGACATTTATACTCATAAGCAAGCAATATATTTGCGTTATACAAAAAATATTTTTATTAAAATTATGTATGTAATTAAAAACAACCAGCCCAAAATTTTTGTATGACCGGATTTATTTGTGATTGATAATAGAGAAAACTTTCAAGATTTATTTACAGAATTAGAAAAAAATATAATTACTGAAAGAAATTATGAAATAAATTATCAATTAAGAAAAGATAGTTATTTAGATGAACCCTTTGATATTCCATATAATGACCAAATATATCAAATATATAATGATTCCAATTATTTTGAAAATTTTTCAAAAGCAATAATTCAACCAATGATAAAAGATGCAATAAAAAAAATTAACGCTAAAAATGAAGCTAAAATTACACGCTATATTTTAAGGAGCACAGATGAAATCTAAAAGTTTATTTTTAAAAATTGTACCCTTAGTTGTCCCCTCAACTGCAATTTTTCTAGCTTCATGTGGTACTCAAGCAGATTTTAGCATCGAGCCAATACAACCGGGTGGTGGTTTTGAAACAATTGGAGAAATAACAATTTTGGATCAACTAGCAGATAAAGTTTTTGGTAAAAAAGAAGTTGAGAAATTTCAATTTTTAGAGCAACAAAAAAATTCAGAATATATCCAAAAGACTTTAGCGGAAATCAAACAACAAGCAGACATAGTTTTAGTTTCTAAAAAAAGTGAAGATTTAAAAAAGTTAAAGCAATTATTCTCTAAAAATTGATATTTAGTTTTAAAAAATATTAATAAATTTGAATTTAAATTTTATGATTGATATGCTTTGGGGGATTTAGGCAATAGAACAAATAGATTTTCGGAAAAATATTCAAAATATTTAAAAACACTAAATCCTTATCAACCTTCTCAATATAACGGAACAAATATTGAAGAAGGAGAAGAAGCAGGCTTGGGTGTCCATTCAAATCAGATGAGTGATATTTTTCTTTTAATTGAAAAAACATTTTTAGTTTTTAGAATCAGAAAAGAAGCTGGAGCGACAGATGTTGCACTAGAACCTTTAAATGTTTATTTTGATGGTAAAGAACCGGCGCCTTTAAAATATTTTAGAGATGCCTATCATTCTGGAATAATGCATAATAGATTAAAAGATGTTTATCAATTTGAACAAGAAATTATGGATTCTAAAACACCAACTCCAGCGTGAATGTTGCTAATTCCTAAGAGTGATAAAAATGCGATTTAAAAAAATGTTTTTTTTGGCACCTGTTGGATTACCTTTTTTATTAATTAGTTGCGCTCATGTAGATTCTTATTCTATTGTGCAAACTTCTTTTGAAACTGCACAAAAACAAATAATTAATTATTATCAAAGTGATGAACAAAAATGAAATATATTTTTAAAAAGCGAACCCATTAATAATCTTTTAAATACTGTTTTTTCAGATGAAAAAGCAAAAAATGATTATATAAAATCACAAATGAAAATTGATACAAAAAAAACATTAGAAAATTTAAAAACTTACTTATATTACAGAAATGATGTTCAGATTATTGCGCCTGAAATTCAAAAATTAGAATGGGGCGATTTATATAAAGATTCAATATGGAAAAATTGATTATGATTTCTATTTAATATTAATAAATTTAAATTTATGTACAAACCACAAGAAAATTTAAATAAATTTTCAAATTCGGAGTTTGAAAAAAAATGAGCAGAAAATACATTAATAATTGGAACTTTTTGACAACCACAAGATAATAAATTTATTGACTTTACTGATGTTTTATTTTTTGAGGATGAAAGTGAAACAACTAAAAAAATTTACTTATTGCATTCAAGTGGCTTTATTTTTGAGTTTTCAGCTGAAAAATATTATTATGAAGAAGATGTAACCACTTATAATAATTTAATTCCTTATGGAAAAATTTTTAAGAATGTACTTTTTAAAAATATAGCTCCACAAGATTTTCCATTTCAAAAATATGCACAAATATCAGCTTTTTTAGGTAATGATTTAATCAATGACCTAGAAGTTGCTAATTTTGAAGAAAACTTAGGCGGGGAAGCGTTAATTTATACATTAATTGATGTTAATGATAAAATAAAGTAATAAAGAGTTTTTGAAGACTCTTTTTTCTTTTCAAAAAAATACTGTTTAATATAATTATTTAAATTTAAAAAATAGGAGATTAAAAATGAAATATATTGATGTTCATACTCATCCTTATAAAGAGTATTATTCCCAACCAGAAAAAGAAGTTGAGAAAAATTTAAAGCATAATATTACAAAGATGTTTTTTGTTGGGACTTCAATTCGTGAAACTCCAGAATTATTAGAGCTTTGCAAAAAATTCCCGCAAAACTTATTCCCCCTTTTAGGAATACATCCTTCAGAAGTGGAAAAAGAAAATGTATCAAAATTAGAAAAATTCATCGCTAATAATAAAATTATTGGTATTGGTGAAATTGGACTAGATTATTACCACCCACTAAACCCAAAGCGAGAAGTACAAATAACTACTTTTAAAATGCAATTAGATTTTGCTTTAAAATATAATCTTCCTGTCATGTTGCATGTTAGAGAAGAAGCTGCTTATGAAGATGTAAATAATATTTTATTAGAAGAAAAATATAATAAATTAAAAATAGTATTTCATACTTACAGCGGTGGCCTAAAATGGGCAAAAACATTTTTAGAAAGAGGATACTATTTATCTTTTTCTGGTGTTATAACTTTTAAAAATGCACAAGAAACTCGTGATGTTGTTTTGCAAACCCCCCTTAATCGTTTATTTGTAGAAACTGATGCCCCTTTTCTAACCCCTGTACCTTATCGAGGGAAAAGAAATCATTCTTACTATATTAAAGAGATTACAAAATTTGTAGCTAATCTAAAAGGCGTGAGTGAGGCTGATTTAACTAAACATTTATTTCAAAATGCTAAGGATGTTTTTAATGTCTAGAAGCATCAAAGCAAAGAAAAAATTTGGCCAAAATTTTTTGATTGATAAAAATATCATTGAAAAAATTATCAATATCTCAGAAGTACAAAATCAAAGCATTATTGAAATTGGTCCTGGGCAAGGAGCATTAACAGAGAAACTTGTACAATTAGCAAAAGATGTTGAAGCTTATGAAATTGATAACGACATGATAGAAATTTTGCAACAAAAAATTCAAGCAAATAATTTTAAATTACAGCATCAAGATTTTTTGGAAGCTAATTTTGAATGAAATGGTAAAAAGAAAATTGTTGCCAATTTACCTTATTACATCACTAGCCAAATCTTATTTAAAATTTTTGAGCATGTTTCAATGTTTAGTTCAATTACAATTATGGTTCAAAATGAAGTAGCTAATCGCCTGGCTGCTAAAGTTAATACAAGTGATTATGGTAAATTGTCAATTGCAGCACAACACTTTGCAACAATTAAAAAACATTTTACTGTATCTCCGGAATCATTTCAACCAATCCCAAAAGTAACTTCAGCTGTAATTACACTAACTTTTGATAAAAAGATATCTTTAAATAGTGAAAAATTTTTGTATTTTATTAAAAAATCTTTTGCTATGAAACGCAAAACATTAATTAATAATTGAAAACAATTTATTGCTGAAGACAAGATTTACCAAACTTTTGAAAGATTTAATTTAAATAAAAATATTAGGCCGCAAGAAATTAGTGTGGAAGTATACCAATCAATTTTTGAATCATGAGGGGAAAATGTCTAAAAAGATTAAATTAATTTTAGCAGGCACAACAGAATTTTCTGCTACAGTTTTTCAACCTCTTATTGAAAATTTTGATGTTTTAGCAATCATTTCCCAGCCAGATCGCCCTGCAAAAAGGGGATATAAAATTCAAACAACACCCACAAAAGAATTGGCTACTCAAAAAGATATTAAACTATTTCAACATGAGAAAATTGGTGAAATTTATTCGGAATTATCCACTTTAAAATTTGATTTTTTAATCACAGCAGCTTTTGGACAGTATATTCCAAGCAAAATATTAAAACTAGCTAAAAAGGGCTCTCTAAATGTGCATGGCTCTTTATTGCCTAAATATCGAGGAGCAGCACCGATTCAACATGCACTTTTGAATGGTGATGATACCACAGGAATTACTTTCATGTACATGGCACAAGAGATGGATGCGGGAGATATGCTAGCTCAAGTAAAATATAAAATTCAAGAAAATGATAATTCAGAAGATTTATTTAAAATTCTTGCAACACTAGCTGCTAAAAATATTGTTCAGTGAGTTAATGATTTGTATGAAAATAAATTACAACCAGAAAAACAAAATTTTAATTCAGTAACCTACTCACCGAAAATTACTAAAGAAATGGCTGAATTTTTTTTAATTGATAATGCCGAAATTGCATTAAGAAAAATTAGAGCCTTAAGCCATAACCCGGGAGCCTTTATTATTTTAAACAATAAGAGATTAAAAGTTTATCGAGCCTCTTTAAAACCGATTAAAAATGCTGTTATTTTAGAAATGAATGACCAAAAATTATATTGTTATGAATATCAATATGAAGGTAAAAAAAGAGTATTAATTAATAATAAATAAAAAGTAGGGTAAAATGCCCTACTTTTCTTGTTTATTTAATTTTAAGTATTCACCTTTAATATGACATGCTCGGCAGCGAGCCTCGTATTCATCAGAATCGCCAATCAAATTTAGTGAAGAATCAGAAATTTTTCTAAAAGTTGTTGAAGCGGCATTTTTACAGTTTACACATACGGCTTGCAATTTTGTGATATGTTCTGCAAGCGATAATAGTGTGGGCATAATGCCAAAAGGACGACGCAAATAATCTTGGTCTAAACCACTCAAAATTACCCGGTAACCTTGATCTGCAAGTTCAACAATTAAATCTACTAAATCTTGATCAAAAAAATGTACCTCATCAATTGCAATTGCACGAAAACGTTTTTTTTGCTTGTTAATAATATCCCTAATTTCTTGAGAGTTGCCCACATTAAAAGCATCTTTTTTAGCGCCTGAGCGTGAAATAATTTGATCATCAGAAAAGCGATTATCAATTGTAGGTTTAAATAATAAAATGGGAACACTAGCATAATGTAATGAAACAACGCGTTTTAATAATTCATCACTTTTTCCAGAAAACATTGGTCCTGTAATGACTTCGATCATTCCATCAGAAAATTTTTTATACATAATATTCCTTTCTTTTTTTATTTTTTAGATTAAATAATTACTATTAAATATATTACTATTTTTAATAAATTGCTAAATAATTATAAGCATATTTTTTAGATTGGAAACTAATTTTCTTAATCACTTATTTTTGGTTTAAAAATGATTCCTTTTTTTTATTTTTTAATTAAAAATACAATTATTTTACATAAAAAAAGACAATAAAAAATAAATTTTTACTTAAAATCTGCAGAAACTTTACACTTAATTTTATATTCTTAATTAAAGCTATATAATTATTATAAGTATTAAATTTTTAATCCTAAACAAACAACACAAAATAAAGTTATTTTGCTAGAAAGCAGTAGAAACATGTTCTATTCGAAAATGATTGATATTGTAGCGGTAGTTATACAGAAAATTACAGTTTCAACATCTGATAACACCAATAGCAATTTCATTATAAGTTTCAAAAAAATTAAAGAAAAATTTGCTAATACATATAAGTTTTTAATTAACTTTTCATTTATTTGGTGAGATTTTGTTTTTAAAATGTTTGGGTTAACTTACAGCAAAATTGCGAGGAAATTAAATGAAATTACTGCATAGAAAAAACTTACTTCCAAATGTTACAAATTTTAAAAGTTATTTTATAAATTTATTATTATATATTTTTATTATATTAATGCTTACCGCTGTAGGCATATGAATAGTTGTAGATGGAAAAATAATTTGAATAGGTTCGCTTTTTATAATAATAGGTACTTTATTTATTTTGCCGACATTTATCTTGATATTTAGAAGATATAAATTTAAAAAACATAATAAATTAGCTATTATTGAATCAAACTTACAGAATTAGTTTTAATATAACAAAAATATAAATCATTCACAATACGTGTTTATTTAACATCCTTCAATTTTTAATTAAAGGATGTTTTATTTTAATTTAAATTTTATATTTTTTAATTAAAAGGATAGTATGAATGAAAAATCATTATTAAAGAATTTATGTTTTTTTTAAACAAAAATCATTTTTCAAACTTTCTTCTTTTTTTATTTTTATTAGCAAAAATTCAAACCTAAAATTCAAAAATT
>NZ_JBSWZS010000011.1:0-50603 GCF_054170725.1 Mycoplasma pogonae
AATTTGCTTATATCCCAGCACTTAGAAACATAAATGCAAATCATGTTTATTTATTCGTAGTAATTCATCACAAAACTAAAAAATTCTTTCTTGAAATTTAAATGAAATTAACAATACTAAATTTATTTTAGAGCACCACAAAGAAATTAATTATTTTACAAATGGAGGAATCATTCACTTAGATCATGGAGTCCAATATTCTTCATTTGCTTTTTAAGAAATGACTAGAAGTAAAAATGCAAAATTATCAATGTCAAGAATTGATAATTCATTAGAAAATCCACAAGTTGATTTTTTTTTTTTTTTTGTATAAAATCTGAATAATTAAATTTTACTGATATTTCCAAAATTACTTTTAAAGAATTAAAACATATATTAATTGATATAACAATGAAAGAATTCAATCAATTTTAAATTAAAAAACCCCTCAGGGATCCTGAGGGTCTCAAACCATTTAAAAGGTTCATTTTTTTGTCCTAGTTTGTTTGGGTTTATATTTTTTAAATTATTGTCTTGCTTCTTCTTTTACTTCGGGTTGAACTGTAAATTCCCCTTTATTAACTTTTACTGTCACTGTCCGTTTGACATTTTTAAATAAATCTTTTACAGCTTCTTGTGTATATGATTCAACATCTGATAAATCGATTGTTGTAATTGTGTGTGAATAATTAAATATTCTTACTAATGTATCGATATCTTCTTTTGTTGAACGCGATGATTTTTTAGCTAAAACTAGTTTTTCAGGTTGTTTTTCAGGGTCTTTACCATACATTGCTGACCCATGTTCTGAAATTTTATCAGTATTATCAACTTTTAAATCAGAAAGATCAATTTGTAGTATTTTGTTTTCTGTTGAAGCGAATGTCACTAATTTAAATTTTAATGGTTGTTTTTCATCTCTTTGAGGAAAAACAATGTTATTTAAATCTTTTAGTTCTGTTTTTGATAAATCTCAGTTAACGATGTATCCGCCACTACCAAATTCACCTTGGAATTCTCTTCTGTTTTTATCTTTAATATATACTAATTTAAAAATGTTTTCCAATAGTGCTTTATCAGTTGATGCAGCAACAGTGAATTTAGTATATACAACACTTGATCCATAACTAAATGCACCTTGCTTTACTTTAACAAAAACTTGTGGGTCTACAGTTGTTAAAATTTCTGATTTAGGAATTGGATTACCATTTTGGTAAGGGCCAACAACATTTAATTCACCTAATGGCGCTTCGGAAGTAAAGTTAGTATTTTCTAATAAAGCATTTAATGCTTTAGGATCATCTGAACGATAGAATAATGTCAATGACTTAACTTCTTTTGGTAATGCTTTTACAATTGTTGCAGTAGCTTCCAATTTTTCTTTAGTAATATCTCTAATAGCAACAGCAAATTCTTTGTCTTGATCTGTTACTTGTGATTTAGCTACTTCCATAACAGTATTGATATCTAAATCAGTCGGATCTTTAATTTCAACTAAATGACGTGTTTCTGTTTTTTCACCAACTGTTTTTGTGTAAGTTCTTAATACAACTTTGTTTTTATCTTGATCTTTTAATGTTTGAACAGATTGATTTCATTTATCTTCAGCAGCAGCTGAATTTCCATTAAAGTTTAAATTATATAAGTCATCTTGTCCAAGTTGTGAACTTGAAGCCGATGAAATGTAACGACCAGCATTTTTTAATGCTTGATTATAAACATGTGTATTCACAAAAGCAGGTCTTAATGCTCAACTAAAGGCTGAAGTTGGTAACATCCCTTGTTTTAATCAAGAAATTTCTTGATTTGTTAAGTTTTCAACAGTTCTTTCGCCAGCTACTTTTTTCCATTCTTCTCAACGAGCTTTTTCAACTCCTGTTGCTTTTTTAATAGTTGCTTCTAAATCTTTATTCATTGTATCAACGGCCGCTTGTTTATCAGCATCTTGAATGTTTAAAAACTCTTCTCCATTGCTAACTAAACTGTTAACAGCAACATATTTAAAGTCTTCTGAATTAATTTTTACACCTGATTTTAATTTTTTAAATTTAGTGTTAGCTTTAATTAATGCAATCATTGTTTCAGTTGACTCTTGGGCACCTGGGTTGAAGGTGTTATCACTAACATGTCCGTTTCTTTCTACTTTTTGGCGTGTATATGTTCCGTAACCTCCTAAATTTTCATTAATTTTTTTAGATGTATCTTTAGTTGCGTCTAAAGAATTTACTTCTTCAACTTCTAAGTTTGTAGCCATTAAATTTGATGATGTAGATTTTAAGTATTTATCTAAATCTTTATTAGCACTTGATTTTAATTCTTTTAATAAATCACTATCTGTTTTTTTGACAACAACAGCTGTTGTCTTTTCAGTTTTACTTTCTTCTTTTGGAGTAGTTTCAGAACTAGGAGAAACTAACTCAACCACTTCATTTCCAGCCGTTCTTACTTCACCTGGATTAGCTTCAGTAGCTTCAACAGGAGCTGCAGCAAGTAAATTTTCATAACTCAAACTTCTTAATGTTTCACTAGAATAATTTCATGCTGTTTTTTCGGTTGTTTTTCATGGTTGAAAAACAAAAATAGTTGCAGCTGTTGAAACAACTGCGATACCGCCTAATAAACCAATTCATTTTAAAGATTTTTCCTTCATTCTGTTATACCTCTTTTCATTTTTAATACACAAAAATAATATTCTTTATTAAAATAATTAGTACTATTTATTTAAAACTTTTGAAAAAAAACGTTTTAAAAGCCATATTTTTTAAAATTTTTTGCAAAATAGTTTAATTTAATATTTATTTAATTAGTAAGCAAAAAACAAAACTTTAATGTTTATTTTTCAAACAAAATTCCTATTCAGGTTTTGAAACAAAAGCTAATGTAATTTTGTTGATAAAACCGAAAAGTTTATACAGGATTTTTGGATAAATAAATATTTAGATGAACTAAAAAATTATGAAATTAAAAATTTAAGATACTAAAAAAGTAAAAACAATTATAAATCAGACAATATTAATTTTATTGTTGCATTTTTTGGGTTTGGTTTTTTGATTGTATATAGTATAGTTAAAAGTTAATATTATTCCCCACCTTTTTACTCTTTATTTAGTTTAATGAATGGGCGCGAAACAACATAAGAACCACCCACTCTATTGCCAGGGCACAGCGCGCTTGGGCTGATAGGTGGCGTGGTCTCTTCTTAATATATATTAATTTAATATAGGAGATTACTTGATCTACTATTTTTTTTGGAAATTTTGTGAAAAATTTGTTTTTTAATTTTTTTAAATAAATATTAACTTTTAAGTTATTAAGCAATAAACTCAGAAATAGGTCTACTATTTTTGTTTTATTTCATTTTATTTATGAAATGGTTTCAATGTTTATAAACACAATATGCTTGGCATCAAGTAATCAAAACCTAGAGGTCAAGCATGTAATAAGAATAATAACAATTCAATATTTTGAAATGAAATTTCAGATTGGGAAGAAAAATTTGTAGTGTCTCATAAAACAAAAAAAAAAAAAAAACATTCTTTAATAAATATGATAAAAACTACTTTGTAAATGATAAATACTTGTTAATTTACAATATAAATTCATCTAATCAATTAAAAACTGGTGATGAAATAATGTATTTTAAAAATGGCGAAAAAAATGCGGATAATTAAGGTTATTTTAAATGCTTATGTTCAAAAGAAAAAAGATTCTAATGACGCAGATTCTAAATATTTAAATAAAGAAATGCTTATTTTTGAGTTAGATAATTAAGACGCTTTAACAAAAGACAAAAATGGAGTAAAAAAATCCCTAATTTGGATTTTATAAGAATATAGATTTAATTTGCTTGTTTTTGTTTAAAATGAACCTAGAAAAAAATGATCCTTTTAAATAGTGTGAGCCTCTCAGGAATGTTGAGGGGTTTTTCAATTTAAAATTGATTGAATTCTTTCATTGTTATATCAATTAATATATGTTTTAATTCTTTAAAAGTAATTTTGGAAATATCAATAAAATTTAATTATTCAGATTTTATACAAAAAAAAAAAAAAATCAACTTGTGGATTGTCTAATGAATTACCAATTCTTAACATTGATAATTTTTCATTTTTACTTCTAGTAATTTCTTGAAAAACAAATGAAGAATATTGAAATCCATGATCTAAGTGAATGATTCCTCCATTTGTAAAATAATTAATTTCTTTGTGGTGCTCTAAAATAAATTTAATATTGTTAATTTCATTTAAATTTCAAGAAAGAATTTTTTAGTTTTGTGATGAATTACTACGAATAAATAAACATGATTTGCATTTATGTTTCTAAGTGCTGGGATATAAGCAAATTATGTTGTAATAATATTTTTGCTTGCAGTGTCGTGATAATCACGTTCTATAAAATCAAAAAATTTTACATTAGTATTTTTAATTTCTCTAGTTTTTTTTTTTTTTTGATGAAGTTTCCGCATTCCTGATTTAGATATTTGAAAAATTTAATTTCACATTTGTTTAGCGCCTAAAGATTGAGCCACTTCATTTTTATTTTTTTTAGTCTCTTTTTTTCAATTACTTCATTATACCTTTTAAAAAAATAAACTTTTCTAGTCTTCTCATTCATTATAAATTTTTCATAATTTTGCATCAGAAAGCGGCTTTGGTTTTCTAGCTACACAATTATTTTTATTTAATAATTTCCCTATTTTTGATTGTAATATTTTTATATCATTAGAAATTTAAAACTTATAATATTTTTTCGTTTCTTTAGTATTTTTTATGTTGAATTTATTGTAATATCATTTTCAAAAAGTAGGAAGAGAACCATAACTTTTATCATACATTTCAAAAGCTTCTAATCATTCTAATGATTTTTTAAATGTCTTGCCATAATAAAAAGTGAATCTCCATGTTTTGCCCTCCCCAATATTGGGGAGGGTTTAATCTTTTGTGTTTCACTTTTTTTGTCCTAGTTTAGGTTAAGTTTATAAATGTTATTTTGTAAAAATAAAAAAGTTCATAAATGGCTATTTATAAACTTGGGGATATTTGTAAAATTGTTAGTGGAAATGTCAGCAAAATAAAAAAACTTTCAAATTATAGAGATAATAGCGGTAATATTGATTGACTTTTGATAAAAAATATTAAAAATTACGAAATAATTCCTCCTTTTGTAAAATATTCAATAGATCCAGAAAAATATAAACTAACAAAATTAAATAAAAATTCTATAGCATTTTCAATGTATGCATCTATTGGTGAACTTGCTATAAATTATGATTACAATAACTTATACATAAATCAGTCTTTTGTAATGTTAGAACCAAAAGTGAATTTATTAAATTTAAAATATCTTTTTTATTTTTTAATATCTTCTAAAAAAAATATTTTAAAAATGGGCAGCGGAACCACTCAAAAAAATATAAATTTATCAATTGTTAAAAATATTTTAATTGATATACCTTCATTAGAGGAGCAAAATAAAATAATTGAAATTATTAAACCAATAGAAAATTTATTCTTAAAATACAATCAATTAGTTAATATTTCATCATATGAACAAGCTAAAAGAGATATAAATAAAATAATTGAAATTATTAAACCTATAGAAAAAATAAATAAAAAAATACAAAAAATACATCAACTAATTATTAAATTACTCAAATTAATGTATTTTTTGAATATCAAAAATTCAAAAATTTTCATAAGCCAATTTATTGATATGTATTCTAGTAAACTTCATAGCCAATTAAAATATTTTGCAACTAAATCTATTTCAGAAATGAAAATAAATTATGATGATTCATATAATTTTGAAAATATAAATGATTTATCAAGCCAATTTACTAGAGCCAATTTAACACCTTTAAAAAATTCTTTTTTAATTTCTAAATTAGATTCTGAAAATAAAGTGATATATGTTAATGAAAAAATGTCTGATTATGTTTTTTCTACAGGTTTTTTTAATATTTTTCCTAAAAACAAAAATAATACAGATTATCTTTTATCTTTTTTCTTGTCTGAAGATTTTGCTAGGCAAAAATCATTTTTATCTTCAGGTTCAGTAATGAGTGGTTTAAATAATGATTCTATTAAAAAAATTTTAATTTCCAATAATCCCAATATTCAATCTTCTAATTTATCAAATGCATTAGTTAATTTAGATTTATTAAATTATAAAATTAATAAAATTATTAGCTTATTTATAAAGAAATTAGTTATTAATTAAAGTTTTTATTTTTAAATATAATATTTCTTGTGCTACTTTTACTAGCTTTTTTAATTTTATTTCCATTAAAAAACATTGTTCTAAATAATTGTCATATTTAAAATCAAATAATATTAAATAAGGTATAGATCTACTAGCATGCAATATATTTGTTCCAAATGAATTGTTTTTTATTATATTCTGATTTTTTTTATGTTTTAATGAATAATAAATTCGTGAGTTTGAGACTGTATCTGATTGACATTTATAAGCATATCCGTTATGACCATGTATAAAATTAGTCACTATTCCCGGAGTTCCGTCCATAGAAACTAAAACATCTCCATAGTTTACATTTGGTACATTTTCTTCATCAACATAAGTATTTATATTGTTATTTAATGCTGAAATATTTATAAAAGGAACTCTAGTTTCTTTTTTTAGTAAACCATCTTTTTTTAGTTTTTGACCTTTTAACAAACTAATATTATCTATAAATTTTCCTTCTTTAATAGTAAGTACGGAAAGCCTTTTTCCTAAGTTTTCTAATTTAACTAATAGTTTAGTTATTTTATTTACAATGTTTTCTAGAGGTTTAATAATTTCAATTATTTTATTTTGCTCATCCAAGGGAGGAATTTTTATTTCAAAATTATTAACATCTTGTAAATTAAGTAAAGGTATAGTCGAACCTTTTACATATTTTAATTTATTATTTTGCTCATTTTTTTTAAGATAAAAATAAAGGTATTTATTTTTTACTATTTTTTCATTATTAATAATCAGGTAGCTAAGATGTGTTGTTGTAAACTTATTTTTTTGAAAAAAAATAGTACCTGCATTAGCTCCCCTTGTTGTTATTGTTATATATTCACCATCATACTTATATGTATTAATATATCCTATTATTCCATTTTTTGTGGTAGCTGATGAAATTATTGGATATTTTCCAAAATTATTTTTTATGTATTCAGTAGAATATACTTTTCCTGTTTCGATTTTGCAAATATTACCAAGTTTATAAATAGCCATTATCGAACACCTTTTTTATTTTTTTGTAAAAATTTGTCTATTGTTTTTTCTACTTCAGGAATTTCATTAACAATTTCAACAAAAAGAGATTTTATTTCATTGGATAATTCTGTAATTTCCGCATACAATTCTTCCTCATTTATTTTTTCTTCTAAATTTTCAATATATCTTCCCGGCACTAATACAAAATCATTTTCTTCCACTTCTTTTTTGGATACTGTTTTAGCAAATTCTTTTTCATTAACATTTCCAGTTTCAACAAATTGATCATAAACATGTTTTATTTTCTCGATATCTAAATTAGTTAACTCTTTTAAACTTTTTTTAATTAATGTTCCCATTTTAGAGGCGTCAATTAATAAAATATTATCTGTTTTTTTGTTATTGTTGAAAAATCAAATAGTTGCAGGTATCCCTGTTGTATAGAAAAGTTTATCAGGCAAGCTTATGATTGCTTCTAACTTATTATCTTTGATAAGATTTTTCTTAATTTCTTTTTCTTCTTTTTTAGAACTAGATACAGCTCCATTAGCTAAAACAACAGCCGCTTTTCCTTTTTCCCCTAATTTATAAACGATGTGAGAAATTCATCCAAAGTTTGCATTCCCTTTTGGAGGCACACCTCATTTTCATCTTTTATCATTTATTAATTGCTCTTGAGATCATTCTTTTACATTAAATGGCGGATTAGCTAAAATATAATCAAAATCTTTTTTTGTTACATGCAAATCATTTGTGAAAGTATCAGCTGAATAATCCCCTAATTTTACAGCTTCAAAATTTACTCCATTAAGTAGTAAATTTATTTTAGCAATTTTCCAAGTATTGTTTTGATATTCTTGTCCATAAAAATTTACACCAATTGTGGATTTATTATTTTCTTCTAAAAATTGTTTACATTGTAAAAGCATACCACCTGTACCACAGCAAGGATCATAAATATCTGAATTTTCTTTTGGTTCTATAATTCTTACCATTAAATCTACTACAGATTTAGGTGTGTAAAATTCTCCGCCTTTTTGTCCTTGTTTTCTAAAAAATTCACCAAGAAAATATTCATAAGTTCTACCTAAAATATCTTCTCCATATTTACTTGTTTCTACATTAGAAAAAACAGATATAACTTTACCTAATTTGTTTTGGTCTAAATCTTCTCTACTATAGTTTTTTTCAAAAAGTCCGTTTAGTGATCTATTTTCATTTTCTATTAACGTAAAAGCTTCGCTAATTTTTTGTCCTATTGAGCTATCTGTTGCAAAATTTGATACATAATCTCAATTAGCTTTTTCAGGAACAAAGAAATAAGCGCCATATTCACTTAGCAAATCCATATTTTCTTTAATGAATTCTAGGTCTATATTTTCTAAATTTAATTCTTTATCATTTTTTATTTTTTTAACAGCATTGTTAAAGTCATCACTAATTTTTTTAAGACACATTATCCCTATTATTATTAGCATGTATTGCTCTGAAGAAATATTACCTCTTAGTGCATCAGCTGCACTTCATAATTCTTTTTCTAAATCTTGGATTTTTAATAATTTTTCACTATTGTTATTGCTCACTATAAAGTCCTTTTCTACTGTTGATAATTTTATCCAATTCTTTCTTTATATCATCTACACTTTTAACAGCTTCTTTAGGTGGGAAATTATTTCTTAATAAAATTCTTTTTATTTTCCCACCAATCATAGTTCTTTTGGCTTCGAATTCAAATCATCTTTCATTGATATGTTCTTTTATTTCTATAAATATTTCACGAACAATTTTTTCAATCTGTTCATTAGTAAATTTACCGTTTGTAAATTCTTCTGATCTTATTGTTTGAAAAATTAAATTCATTTCTGGAGAAAAACCAGGAATGAATTGCTGTTTTTCTTTGTTATTAACCTCGATTACAAAAGCTTTTATTTCACGAATAAATTCTTCATATGTAATTTGTTGTGTTTGATATTTAATTAAAATTTCTTTTAGTCTTTCTGATAAACGTTTTTTCTCTTTTTCAATAATGTTTGAATTTAATGATATTGCTTTTTGAATTAATTCATTAGCTTGTGAAGCAGCATAATTTTTAAATTTTTCATTTTCTTTAATATCATTAACAACATTCATGAGTTGATCAAAAGTAACTACTTTTTGACTATCATTGTAAACTTCTTTTTTCTCAAAAATAAAAGCATTTTTAGCTGTTTCTTTTAACTCTTTTGATTTAGAGGTAAAATCAAATTTTTCAAAAACATCTCTTGTAATGATTTGAACAACCATTTTTAATAAAAAAACTTTATTTTTATCCCTGGTGTTAACTATATTAACTATTGCGGGATATATTTTGATAATGTTTTTGTACTCTAAAATTAATTCATCTATAAAACTATTTTGTACATCTTGTTCTTTTACATAGTTTAAGCATTCAAACATTTCTAAAGCCGTTTCATATAAATTATCATTATTTATTTGAATGTTTTTAAAATATTTTTGATAAATTTCATTCATCATTTGATCAAAAAGATTTTTAAGATTAGAAATATCAGAATATTGCATTGCATTATCAATATTTTCAATTGTGTCATTTGTGTATTTTTTTAAAGCCTCGGCAATGTTTGGCAAAATTCCAATATAATCAACTATTAATGCAGAATTTTTAATTTTGCTTTCATCTTCAAATCTTCTATTTACCCTAGTGATTGCTTGCATTAAATTTTGATTTTTTAATGGTTTATCAATGTACATTAAATCAAGTGATGGAACATCATATCCAGTAAGTAACATATCTACAACAAAAATAATTTTAACTTCTGAATCTGGTTTTTTAAAATTTTCAATAATTGTTTTTTGCTCTTTTTTATTTATTACTAAATCTTTTAATTTAATGTTTTCATCATTTTTATTTCCTGTAATAATTAATTTAACAACATTTTCTCATTCCGGTTTTTTCTCTAATACCAATTTATAATATTTAAACGCCATTTCTCTGGAAAAACAAACAAACATTGCTTTTCCTTTTAAAATGTCTTTTCTTTCAGAATAATGTTTAATAAAATTATCAATTACAGTGTTGGCTCTCTCGTTAGATTCTAAAAACTTTAAGTTTGATAATGTTTTATTAGATAAAATAGATTGAGCTAATTCAGTAGCTTGCCCATCCAATGAATTTTTAATTTCTTTTTTAGCTTCTTCATATTTTTCATCTAACTCATCCAAAACTTCTTCATTTAATGTTGTTCCTAAATTCACTCCTTGATAATTAATAGGGACTACAAAACCATCTTCTGTTGCTTCATTCATTTGATAAATTGAAACATAATCTCCAAAAATTTTTCTTGTGTCTTTTTCATAATCTAATAATGGAGTTCCTGTTAAACCCAAAAACTTAGCATTAGGAAAAGATTTTTTTAATATTTGTGAATTAGATAATTTTTCATAAAAAATGTCTTTTTTAAAATCATAAATAGTTCTAACATCTTGATTGTGAGAACGATGAGCTTCATCAGCAATAATTAAAATGTCTTTTCTATCTGATAGAAAGTCGTGTTTTAAATCTCTAAATTTTTGAATTGTTGTTACAAAAACCCCATTTTGCTTAATATCTTTCAATTTATAATTTAAATCCTCTATTGATTCAATAAGAAAAATATTTTGATTTAAATAATACTTATCAGATTTATCTAAAACATTTTTAATTTGCTCAGCTAAATCTATCCTATCTACAACAACAACAAAAGACATTTTTTTAAAATAATTAGCTAAATTTTTGATAAGAAAAACAATTAAAAAAGATTTACCAGTGCCTTGAGTATGTCAAATGGTGCCGGCCTTATTATTTACAGAAGAAATATTGGACAAATCATTTTGAACCAATTTCTCAAAAACATTTTTAGTTGCATAAAACTGATGGAAACTCGCTATAATTTTTTCTTTTTTTATGCCATTTGTAAAAATTGTAAAATTTTTTAATAAATCTAAGATAACATTTTTCGAAAAAAGTGAATTAATAGTATTTAAAAACTTTTCCTCAAACATATCTTTAGTTTTTTCTTTTTTATCATTCATGTTTTTCCAAACACTAAAAAATTCAAACCCAGAATTTAAAGCTCCAACTTTTGAAAAGTAAAAATTAGAAATGAAATTAAATACATTATATGTAAATAATGAATTAATATATTTTCAATACCCTTCAATTTGATTATAAGCACCTTTAATAAGATCATCACCTAATTTTTTAGGAGTTTTTAATTCGCAAACAATAACTGGTATTCCGTTAATGAAAACTAAAACATCTGGTATTTGTCTTTTAGAATCAACCCCTGGGTTTAAACTAAAAAAATGAACTTGATTTGTAACAATAAAATCATTGTTTTTTAAATTATCAAAATCTATAACATTAATGTGAATATATTCAATCACTTTTCCTTTTGATACTTCGATTTGAATTCCTTGAGTTAAATATTGAAAGCCTTTGAAATTTTTATCCATTAATTCAGAATTATTATTCACTAAATCAATTATTTTTTTAACCGCTTTAGGAACAAACTCTTCTTTTCCTGGATTAACTTGAATAAGTTTATCAAATAATATTTTTTCCAAAACAAAAATATCAATTCGGTTGTTTCTTAATCTATCTATTTCTTCAGAACTTATAAATTTATAACCTAAATTTTTAAGATTTTCTAAAAAATAATGCTCAAATTCAGCTTCATTCATATTATTAAAATTATGCATTTATAACCTCTTTTTTATGATTTAAAATTGTTCAATAATTTTTTTATTAAACAATTTTACGCTATTTAATTTTACTATATGAATATTAATAACTAAATGAAAAATATAAAAATTAAGCTTTAAATTCCTGAAAAATTACTTAAAAAATAGTTATTATAAACCTGGACAAAAATTAATTTATATATAGCGCGTCTAAAAGTTGAATAAAACAAATATATAGTGTAATTTTTATTTTAAAACTAACAGTAAATCTGACAGTTTTGAAATGATTAATATTTTTTTTCTTCTATTTATAGATGGATTAAAAATATTAATTTTGTAAAAAAAATTTTTTAAAAATATTTTTGAGTTTAAATTTAGTATTTTTAACTATCAATGAATAAAATCAAAATTTTAAAATTTTGTATAGGTGGCTTTTATAATGAATAAAATGAAAAATTAGCAGATTATTTGTAAGTAATAAATTTTTCGATTTATTTTAAAAATTAATCACAAACAACACTGAAATTAAAATGCAAATATATAAAAATTTATAAAAGCTAAGAATGCCATCAAATGACTTTATACTTTTAAAATGTTTTTATAACTAAATCTTGATTTTGATGCATTTTTATATTAATGTCAAAATATATACACTACTTGAAGCAGAAATAAAAATATAAAAAGCAGCTTGTAAAACTGCTTTTAAAAATAGTTTTGTAGCTATAAAAATAAATTTAATATTAAATTATTTTTTGTTACGATTTTTAAGTTTTTTCTTAATTTCAATTTCTGTTTGTGATAGGCGATCACTTTTTAAATTATTAAAATCAGTTTGTTCAGCCGGTTGATCAACAGCATCGGTGATAATTTTAATATTTTTTTTATCAGCATAAACAATCCCAGAATTAATTCATAATTGGCGATGATTAGTTTTATTTGTAAAATTAATTTTAATATATGAAGGCAAAATGGAGCTAACAAAACTTAGACGATTTGGTTGAATTCCAATTTCGCCCGCAACTGTTCTTAAAGTTACGATTTCAACATCTTCTTCAAGATAAACACCAAGTGGTGTAATGATTTTTAGTTTTGTAGTTGACATTTGACACCTTATTAATTATTATTTAAAATTTTCTCAGCTTTAGCAACAGCATCTTCAATTGTTCCAACATATAAAAATGCTTCTTCTGGTAAATGATCATATTGACCATCTAAAATTGCTTTAAAACTTCGAATTGTATCTTTTAAGGTAATGAATTTACCTTCAATTCCAGAAAATTTTTCAGCAACATGAAATGGCTGTGATAAAAAGTTTCGAATTCTTCGCGCACGAGCAACAATTTTTTTATCAGTTTCACTTAATTCATCCATTCCCAAAATTGCGATAATATCTTGTAATTCCTTAAATCGTTGTAATGTTTCTTGAACATCTAGCGCTACTTTATAATGTTCTTCCCCGATTACAAGTGGGTCTAGTAATCGTGATGATGATGCAAGAGGATTCACAGCTGGATAAATTCCTAAAGCTGCAATGTCACGATCTAAAACAGTTTTGGCATCAAGGTGATTAAAAGTAGTAGCTGGCGCTGGGTCGGTTAAATCATCCGCGGGCACATAAACAGCTTGAACTGATGTAATTGAACCTTTATAAGTTGAAGTAATCCGCTCTTGTAATTGTCCCATTTCAGTTGCTAATGTTGGTTGATAACCAACGGCTGAAGGCATTCTTCCTAGTAGCGCTGAAACTTCACTACCAGCTTGTGTAAACCGGAAAATGTTATCAATAAATAACAAGACATCTTGATGCAATTCATCACGAAAATATTCAGCCATTGTTAATGCTGATAAAGCAACACGCATACGCGCTCCAGGGGGTTCATTCATTTGTCCAAAAATTAATGCTGTTTTATCTAAAACTCCAGAAGCTTTCATTTCATAGTACAAATCATTTCCTTCGCGTGAACGCTCACCAACTCCTGCAAAAACTGAAAGTCCACCATGTTGTTTTGCGACGTTGTTAATTAATTCCTGTACTAAAACAGTTTTTCCAACTCCAGCTCCACCGAATAAACCAATTTTCCCTCCCTTAACATATGGTATTAATAAATCAATTACTTTAATTCCGGTTTCTAAAATTTCGCCAGAAGAATTTTGGTCTTCATAAGAAGGTACAGGGGCATGAATTGGATTGCGTTGCACATCAGCAGGAATTGAATCTTTGCCATCAATTGGTTCTCCTAAAACATTAAACATTCTTGATAGCACTGCTTTACCAACAGGAACTGAAATAGGTTTTCCAGTGTCATAAACTTTAGTTCCCCGCACTAATCCATAAGTCATTCCCATAGCAATAGTACGCACAGTATCGTTTCCAATATGCTGCATTACTTCTAAAACAAATTTTTTATCTTTAAAAGTGAATTCTAGGGCATTTAATAATTTTGGCAAATGCCCTTCAGGGAATCGCACATCAATTACAGGTCCTAAAATTTCAGTAATAACTCCATAATTTTGCTCTGCAGTTTTTTTAGTCATGTTTATTTCCTTTCTTCCCCTAGTGAACCCGAAACAATTTCATTAATTTCTTGAGTAATATTTGACTGACGCGATTTATTAAATAATAATTTTAAATAATGGTTAATTTCATCAGCATTATTTGTTGCATTTTTCATTGCATTCATTCGTGACGACATTTCTGAAACTTTAGCTGCGGCAAAATATTTTAAAATCTGCGAATTCAAGAATAGTGGCAAAATGTATTCTAAAACTACCGCTTTATTTGGCTCAAATTCCATATTTTTGTCAATAAAAGTATTTGCTGGTTTTTCTAATAATGGAAAAACTTGTTGCATAACACTTTCTGAACTAATGCTATTAATTTCTTTAGTATAAAAAATTTGAATAGCTGAAAAATTTTGTTCTTCCCAAGTTTTTAAAATTGTTTTTTCGATGTTTTTAACAAGTTTAATATCAACATCATAAGAAACGTGTAAATATGTTTTTAGAATATCAGCCTCAGCAATATCATCCCGTAATAATGACATGCCTTTAGTACCAACAATAATAACTTTATCACCTTGTTGATAATGTTTTTTTACTAATTTAGCTGTATTGTTATTATAAGCTCCACATAAACCTAAATCACTAGTAAAAATAACTAATAATTTAGGATTCTGGGGATAAAAATGAAATGGTAATTCATTTTGATCTAATTGATAATAAATAGTTGTAAAAGTATCTTCGATCGAAGTTACATATTCACTAATTTTTTGTAAAAATTGTTTTGATTTCCGATGTTTTGCTGAAGAAACCAATTCCATAGCTTTAGTAATTTTTCTTGTCGTTTCAACTGTTGTAATTCGACTTTTAATTTTTTGTAATGAGGGCATTGTAGCTTAACTTCTTAATTTCGGAATTGGATGATATTGTGAAGCGTCATAGTTAGGGATAGTTTTAACAAACTCATTAACAAATTCGTGTACCAAATCATAAGTTTGTCTATAAGTTTCTTCGGAAAAAGCTTTTGTATTTGCTAAATCTTTTTCAATCGCCATACCTCTTAGATCGGTATTGAAAAATTTAATTAATTCATTTTTAAAAGTTGTAATGTAATCTTTAGGAATTGGGTTAATCATTTTTTCTTTAATTGCAAACAATACCACTTCTTGATCTTGTTGATTCATTGGTGAATACTGTTTTTGTTTTAGAAGTTGATAAACTTTTTCACCATGATCCAAAATTTGTTTAGTTGTTTCTTCTAAATCTGAACCAAATTGTGCAAAAGCTTGCATTTCATTATATTGTGATAATTCTAATTTTAATGATGAAACAACTTTTTTCATTGCTTTTGTTTGAGCTGCAGAACCAACACGCGATACAGAAAGCCCAATATCAACCGCAGGCCTTTGTCCAGAATTAAATAATGATTCTTTAGTAAAAATTTGACCATCAGTAATAGAAATAACATTTGTTGGAATATAAGCAGAAATATCGCCGGCTTGAGTTTCAATGATTGGCAATGCAGTAATTGAACCACCACCATGCTCATCGCTTAATTTAGCAGCACGCTCTAATAAGTAAGAATGTTGAAAGAAAATATCACCTGGATATGCTTCACGTCCTGGAGGGCGTCTTAATAGCAAAGAAAGTGTTCGATAAGCTACAGCATGTTTTGATAAGTCATCATAAATTACTAAAACATCTTTACCTTGATACATTCATTCTTCAGCAATAGTTACTCCTGTATAAGGAGCAATATATTGCAATGGCGATAGTTCACTAGCTCCAGCAACAACTATTGTAGTGTAATTCATTGCTCCAAATTCTTCTAGCTTATTTACAACTTGAGAAACAGTTGAGTTTTTTTGTCCAATTGCAACATAAACACATAAAACATTTTTACCTTTTTGGTTTAAGATAGTATCAATTGCAATTGCTGTTTTACCTGTTTGTCGATCACCAATAATTAATTCTCTTTGTCCTCTTCCAATTGGAATCATTGAATCAATTACTAAAATTCCTGTTTCTAATGGTTGATTCACTTCTTGACGCGACATAACATCAGGTGCAGGGGTAAAAACTTCGCGTTCTGTAAAGTTAGTGATTGCTGTTTTGCCATCAATTGGATTACCTAAGGCATTAACTACTCGGCCAATTAATTCATCACCAACTTTAATCGAAATAACTTCATTAGTACGATAAACCATTGTTCCTTCTTTAACTGAAGTTTCTGATCCTAAAATAACAACCCCAACAATTTCTTCTTCTAAACTAAAAGCCAATCCTGTAGCTTCAGAGTTTTCAAAGCGCAGCAATTCTCCAAATTGAACTTGATCTAAACCATAAACAACAGCAACTCCGTCACCAACAGAAATAACTTCACCAATTTCAGCATTTTCTGATTTTAGGTCATAATTTTTAATTTGTTTTTTAATAATAGAAGCAATATCTTCAGCTTTTAATGTTGCCATGCTAATTATCTCCTCTTAAAATTTTTTCACCAATTTGTTTTAAACGGGAATTGATGCTGTCTTCATAGACAAAATCATTAATTTTGATTTTAATTCCAGCAATTAATTTTGGATCAATTTTATTTTTTAAAATTACTTTTTGGCCAAATTTTTGTGTCATTTTTTCTTCCAAAGCATTCATAACTTTTAAATCAAGTTGATTAGTTGAATAAACTACGCCATGCAAAATATTTTCACTTTCATAATAAATATTGATAAAAGTTTCTAAAATCGCCTCTAAATGATGACTAAAGTTTTTGTCTACTAAAAGTTTTAGAAAATTTAAAAATAATGAGTCAACACTTTGAGTAAAAACATTGTTTAAAAAAATATGCTTTTCTGCACTATCGATTCGACGATTTTTCAAAAATTTTAGTAAATCATCATTAGTTTGTAAAACTTTTTTCACTAGTATTGCATTATTGTAAAAAGTTGTAATCTTAGCAGTTTCAACACCTAAATCAAACAACGCTTTTGCAAATGAGTTAATTTCTAAACTAATCACTTTGCTTCTCTTTATTAATTAATTTATCAATAATTTGAGCTTCTTCATCTTTATTGATTTTTTCTTCTAAAACTTTTTGAGCCATTTCCATTGCAACATCAACAATTTGTTTTTTGGCATTTTCATTAAATTTTTGTTCTTGTAATTTAATTGCCTTATTCGCATTTTCTAAAATGCGATTAGACTCTTTTTTAGCATTTTCAGCATATTCTAAAGCAATTTTTTCTGATTCCAAGCGCGCATTTTGAATAATGTTATTAGCTTTAATTCGTGTTTCAGTTAATTCAGTATTTTTTTGTTGTTCTAACTCAAGCGCTTGTTGTCGCGCCGCTACTGAACTATCGATATTTTCTTGGATAAAAGCTTTACGCCGCGCAATCATTTCACGCACTGGTTTTTGTACATAATGATAAAGAATGATTGTTAAAATAATTAATGAAATAATTGTTGCTAACATTACATAAACATTAGGAAATAGCCGACTAAACAAATCAGTCATATCTTTTCCTAATTCAGACTGATTTGTTGCAGCTGGTGTTACATTTTGGTTAGTTTGGGTGGTTGTATCGTTTAACAACTGAATAATGTGGTATTTTTCCATGTTTGAATTTCCGATATCTAGATTCTAACCAACAAAAATTAAAATAAGAGCAATAACAAAACCATAAATCGCTGAAGTTTCAGCAATCGCTAGTCCAATAATTAAATTTGTACGAATAACTTTTTCAGCTTCCGGATTACGTCCGATTGCTGATACCGCTTTACCGACAGCAATCCCTTGTCCAACCCCAACAGTTGAAGCAGCGATCATCGCCAATCCAGCTCCAACAGCCATTAATCCTTTTCCGATCGAAATTCCGCCACTAACTTGTGTTGCAGCTTGTGTTGTAGTATTAGTTGTTCCTTCTGTTAGTGTTACTAGTGTAGATAATAAATTAGCCATAATATAAATAAACTCCTCTAAATAGAAATAATGTAAGACATTTAATTAAATTAAAATTTTAAAAAATTTTGTATTGTTAATTTTTAGTTTTCTTAAAAAATAATTTGCGTAATTTGTGATTTTTAATTTTTTCAACCACTTCATGACCTTCACTCTCATTTGCTTCAGCGCCTCAAAAAATTGAAGTCAATAAAAAGAAAATAAAACACTGAATTAAGGTTCCAAAAATATCGAAGTAAAACCGAAGTGGAATAGTTGCAATAGCTCCTAATAAATTAATTTGATTAAAAATTGGAAGTGGAATCATTTGTCAAATCACTCCAGTGAAACTATTAACTAATAAAATTAAAACTGAACCACCAATAATGTTTCCGAAAATCCTGAACGATAGCGACAATAGCAATGCTTGAACCCCAACAATTTCTAGTGGGTTTTTAACAAATTTCATCAATCATTTAATTTTGTTATATAAAAACCCAATAAAGTAAATCCCGATTCAAGTAATTAAAGCCAAGGTTAAAGGAATTGAATAAGAGACAGCTACTGGTTCTAACCCAATTAGTGAAACTAAATTTCCGAAAATTAAAAATGTTAACAAAGTAAATAAATAAGGAGCAAACTTATTTGTTTTTCCATTTCCTGTTTCTTGAACAATTTTATCAACCACTGAAACATATTGCTCAGCAATTAAGGCAACTGTATTTGGAACTTCATGCGCTTTAACTTTAACAACTTTGAAATATACTACAATTGCCAAAATAGAAATTAAAATTGTAATGAAAACTAGTGTAAAAAGTTGTGGTTGAGCCCAATTGCCAATAAATTTTTCTAACATTTTTTTGCCTTCCTCTTTATTAACGTTGCCATCAAAATTGCAATCATTGGTAAAACAATTACAATTAAAAAACTAAAAATACTAATCGGTGCTTGATAAGCTAAGCTTCAATTCGTGCCACTTCAATAATTAACATATAAAAGTAAAACTATTAAACCACCAATCGCAAAGACATTTATATACATTTTAAAAACAAAAAACAAAATCACTAATGATTTTTTATTTTCACTTTTAAAAAGCTTTTTTTGGTTAAAAAAATATAAGGTTGATAATAAAAAAATTATATTTGGAACTAGTCCTCATAATCAACCATATATATATTTTTCACTTTTAATTATAAGTAGTAAACAAATAACTAAACCAAATAAAAAAAGTCCTGATCAGGTTAGCATTATTTTTCTACTTAAAAACATATTTTTTCCTAACTATGACATAAGCTTTTGAATTAATCAAATTAAATTATGTCCTTATTATTTTATTCCTTTTTTGAAAAAACAAAACAAAAAATTTTATTTTTTATAAGCTCTATTTTTGCTTGTAAAAAGTACTAATAGCAGCTTTTAAGCTTTTAAAATAAGTACTAAATTTAATTGATCAAAAACTAAGAAAATAATAAAAACCAAAACAAGTTTTTAATTTCTTGTTTTGGTTTTTAGGATTTTGTAATAATTTAAATTACGCTAATCACAATTTTGGAATCTTGATAATCCATTTTTAATGCTGTAAGATCATTTAAATCATGTGAAATTAAGTAATTTGCTAATTCTGAACCGATATTTTTTTGAACAAAACGTTTAATTGGACGAGCTCCAAATTCTGGTTCATATGATTTTTCAATTACATGATCAATTAATGATTTAGTAACTTCTAGTTTAATATTGTAATTTTGTTTTAATGATTTTGCTAATTTTTTAATTTCAAATTCTGCAATTTCATGCACAACATCTTTACCTAATTTATTAAAGGCTATAATTTCATCAATTCGATTAATAAATTCTGGTCTAAAGTAATTCACTAATAATTTTGTAATGTTTTTATCATCTAATTTGCCATTCAAAATGTCTTCTGAACCAACATTTGAAGTCATAATAATAATGGTATTTTTAAAGTTTACTGAACGACCACGTGAATCTGTCAATGTTCCAGTATCCAAAATTTGTAATAAAATATTTAAAACATCCAGGTGAGCTTTTTCTATTTCATCAAATAATACAATTGAATATGGTTTACGACGAATTTTTTCAGTCAATTGCCCACCTTGTTCATATCCTACATAACCTGGGGGTGAACCAATTAATTTAGCAACTGAATGTTTTTCCATGTATTCTGACATATCTAAACGAATCATTTCTTTGTCGGAGTCAAATAAGTTACTTGCCAATGAACGTGATAATTCAGTTTTACCAACTCCAGTTGGTCCTAAAAATAAGAATGAACCAATTGGGCGATCCGGATCATTAATATTAGCTTTTGAACGTAAAATAACATTTGCAACTAAATGAGCTGCTTTCGCTTGACCTTTAACACGAGCATTTAAATTAGCCTCTAACTCCAATAATTTTTCTTTTTGTGTTTGTACTAATTTTTGTAATGGAATTTTAGTTCATTTCGAGATAACCTTAGCAATATCTTCCGGGGTAATGGTTTCTCTAATAATGGAATTGCTTTGATTTTGTTGCTCAAAAGCAGCAATTTTTTTCTCTAATTCAGGAATTTTTGAATATGCAATTTCTGAAGCTTCTTTGTAACGTCCTTCATTTTGAAACACAACTAATTTATGATTTAAACTACTTAAATCTTGCTTCATTTTCGCAAGTTCATTAATAACATTTTTTTCTTGATCTCATTTAGTTTTAATTTCTTTTGCAGCTGCTTGAAGTTCATTTAATTCAGTTTCAATTTCAACAACTCTAGTTTTACTTTCGGGGTCTTTCAAAGATTTTTTAGCAGCTTTTTCAACTTCTAGTTGAGTAATTTTTTGGTATGCTTTTTCCAAATTTTCCGGCAGATAATTCATTTCAGTTTTGGTTGATGCTGCTGCTTCATCTAATAAGTCAATTGCTTTATCTGGTAAAAAACGATCTGAAATATAACGGTTTGATAATTTTGCAGCCGCTACCAATGCTTCATCATAAATTTTTACTTTATGAAACTCTTCAAAACGTTTTTTAATTCCCCGTAAAATGGTAATTGTATCATCAACTGAAGGTTCTTTAACAAAAATCTTTTGCATTCTCCGTTCTAGAGCGGGGTCGCTTTCGATGTATTTTTTATATTCATCTAAAGTAGTTGAACCAATTAATTTAATTTGCCCCCGTGCCATAGCAGGTTTGATGATGTTGGCAGCGTCCATTGCTCCACCACCATTTTTACCCGCACCAATTAGCATATGAATTTCATCAATAAAAACAATAATTTTGCCATTAGCTTCATCAATTACTTTCATTAATTTTTTTAATCGATCTTCAAACTGCCCTTGGTATGAAGCTCCAGCAATTAATGAAGGTAAATCCACTTCATAAATTTCTTTATCTTTCAAATCTTCAGGCACACTTCCTTCAACAATTTTTTGCGCCAATCCCTCAACAATAGCTGTTTTACCTACTCCGGGTTCTCCAACTAAAACGGGATTATTTTTATTTTTTCTTGAAAGAATATGAATGATTCTTCTAATTTCATCATCACGACCAATAACTGGATCTAATTTGTTATTTTTCGCAAGATCAGTAAGATTTCTTCCATATGTTTTTAAAGGGTTTTTTTCTTCTTGATTTGGTGTATAACTCATTTCCATAAATTGCCTCCTTGTAAATGATTTATTAAATCAACTTAATAATTATATCATAAAAATTAGCACTCGTAATAAAAGAGTGCTAATTTTTTAAAATATTTAGTTTTTGTTTAGTAAATCAGATAATTCTTTAGCAATTTGTTTTTTATATAAATGTCATTTGTTTAATGTAATTCGATAGATAGGATAATTTTTAGCTTTAATAAAATTTCGTTTTTTAATATCCCCAAACATATTTTTAAAATCATCATAATTAAAATAGGCATCTAGATCGATTCCTAAAATGAACTCATTACTTTCAGAATCTAAAAGAGCAATATCCATTTTATAAGAACCAATTGAAAAAGCTTTTTTAATTTTGAATTCTTGTTGAAATTTTTGTAATTTTAATCATTTATAAACTTGGTCACGGAAATTAGTTAGTGAATCTAAGTTTTCATAACTAGCAATCAAAGTGTAATTTTTTCGATCAATACTTTGTAATTCCAAATATTCCAACCATTTTTTGAATACTATTTTATTATCATTATTTTCATCTTTAATTTTTACTTCTGATGAGTGAATCGATTTAACAACAATCATTTTATTTTTAGCTCTAGTAATGGCAACGTTTAAAGCATTTTTACCACTTCCAGAAACAACGTATACCCCCGTTAAATTAGTTGTTTTGTCATAAACAACAGAAGCAATGACTAAATCAGCTTCATCTCCTTGAATATTTTCGATATTTTTAATAGTAAGTTTGCCATTCTCTAAAGCATTCAATAATTCAGGCTCATTATTAAGGATTTTTTGAAAAATCAAATCCTGTTGCTTACCGTTGAATGTCAAAATGATAATTGATTTATAAGTTGCAAAATTTTGTTTAGTAATTGCAATAGTTTTTTCAGCCTCAATTTCATTAACTCCTGAATTTCAAGCTCCATTAGCTTCGATTACTTCTAAAGCTGTTTTATTTTGAATATCTTTATTATCAATCGCCTTTAAATTAGACTGATAAAAAAACTTTGAAGAGAATAGCACTAATTCAGAAGATTGAGAACGGTAATTCATTTCAAGATGATATTTTTCTAACCCCTGTTGACGCGCTCAATCTAATAAAGAAGTAATTTCTGATTCTTCATTATTAAAGTCTTCATCTTCTCAACGTTTTGAAAATCAGTTTGAAGGTTGCATTTGTTGATCATCACCAGCAACAATCAATTTTTTTCCAATCGAAATAAAAGGAATAGCTTTCTCAAAAAACATTTGGGAAGCTTCATCAAAAATAACATAATCATATTTATCGAAATCAAAATCAATAAATGTTGCTAACTGTTCTGGTGTTCCTACAACAACATCAAACATTTCTTTCAAAATGTCGCGAAACAGAGTGATAAATAATTGCGGCTGAGTAAATGAACGTTCTACCCGGCCATTAAAAGCACGGTAGCGTTTATTATTTTCAGGCACTTTAATAAACTCTTCAATTCGTTTTTTAGCAAGAGCTGAATTTAGAGCAACAATTTCTTTTATTTTATTTAAATTAGTGTTATCTAGCGATTTATTTTTAAGCATTTTTTCATGTAATGTCTCAATTTTATAATATTCAATAAAATGCTTTAATAAATCTATATTGCTAATTTGATTAAATAATGCAAATTCTTCAGCTTTAAAATTACTAAACCCATCAACTTGCTTAATTTTTTGCAAAATTTCATAATAAGTTTTAAATTCTGCATCATATAAATTAATTTTAAAAACTAATAAATTAATAGTGTTACTAATTTTGCGCATGCTTTGCGCCATTGTTCTTTTGTCAGTTGAGTAATTTTCTCAATATTTACTAAAAGTTTCAAAATCTGAAAATTTATTAAAGGCATCATAACAAATTAAAAAATCGCTTTGAAACTTTTCAAAATTAAAAGTTGTCCCTAGTTTTAAATTATAAATTTTTAAAATTTGGGTAAAAGCTATAAAAGAATCATAATCAGTTTCCTGATAAATTTTTGCTTTTATTTTGGAAAATTCAATTTCAATATTTTCAACAAAATGATTTCCAAAAACTTTTTTTTGCTGAATTTGTGAATTTTTCTTAATGTAATCTAATTTATTTTTTAAAATTTGGTAAAAAAATTCTTTTTCTTTTTTATCTGATTTTTGTTGACTTGTAAATTGCAACATTAAATCAGATAAACTATCCATTCGTTTTAATACAGCATCAAGTGCAACTTTTTTTTGGGAAATAAATAGGGCTTTTTTATTATTGGCTAAAATGTTAGTCAAAATGTTAGCGATAGTTTGGGATTTACCAGTTCCTGGTGGACCAATAATAATTGCTGAATGATCAAGAGCGCCTAAAATTGCTTTTTCTTGAGAAATATCAGTCGGAGTTACCCGCACAATGTCTTCATGGTTCAAGATTTTATCAAGTGCAATATTGCTATAATCTTTTAAAACATCAACGTTAACTAAATTGTCAATTTTTTTATTTTCAATTAAATTAATTACAGCTTCACGCAAGTTTCCGCCAAGTGGAGCACATAAATTTAATACAAGCCCCGGCATAATCGTTAATGGAGTTTTAGTTTTTTGCAAATCTTTTTTAGTATTAATTTTTTCAAAATTTGCTAAAAAATTAACATTAGTTTTACTATTGACAAATAAATTATGAGTTTTTTCTAAAAATTCTTCACTAGCTTCTTGTAATGTAACTTTTTCAACTTGAGAATTCTTTTTAGGTAAGTCAATATTTAGCAACTCATTTAGAATAAAACTTACTTTATCATTAACAATAACTGAGCTACTCCGCGAAACTAAAAAGACATCATTGTTTTCGATTATAATTTCTACCTCTTTTAGTAATAGAGGTGCATAAATTGTTTCTTTACCATCACTATATAAAATAAAAAATGTTGAAACAAATAATGGCCAAATATTAGTTTCTTGATAAATATTAGTAATTTTAATAACATTAGACTTTCAACGTTTCAAAAACATTGTTTTATCTGTTTCGATTTTTTGAATTAATTGGGATTTACCAACTTTAAAATCGGTTTTTAATTTTTTTAGCAAAATTTGATATACAGCAATGTGATTTTGGGTTAAAAAATCTTCCAAGGCCGAAAAATCATGAATTTCTTGAATTTGCTCAATTAAATCAAAAGAATTTTTTTCTTTAATTTTAATTTTAAATTCATCTCTACTAAAAACTTTTTGTAGTTCTGCTTTGGATAGTAAACTACTTAAATCTAAATTGATGCCACCAATTTTAGTAAAGACAGCATTATCGGCTTTATTATTAATAACTAATAAATTATTTAATAATGTTTTATATTTATTGCTGTTTAAAACATTTAATTCATTAATATGGGTATTTTTTTTAAAGTTTAAATCTTCAAATATTGCCATTTTAACCCCTTTGAATTTCTTTGAAATGCCTAATTGCAAAACTAATTGCTTGCTGAATAATTTCAATGCGTGAGCCTGCTAAATTTAATTCAAAAACTTGCTCATTAATTGCAATGTATACCAAGCCAACTGGTTTATTATCTAAAACATTTGGACCGGCATTACCAGTGAAAGCAAAACAATAATCAACATTAAAAAAAATTTTTCCTTGTGTAGCCATAGCCTTAGCAGCATCAGCATTGACAACGCCATTTACAGTATCAACACCTAGTTTTTCTTTAATTTCGTTGTTGTAAGTAACTAATGCTCCTTTAAAATATTGCGAAGCTCCAGGTGTTTTGATTACTTCATAAGCAAAGGCTCCACCTGTGAATGATTCAACGCTGGCAAATGTTACTTGCTTCAAATTATTCACCTCATTTAAATTTTTTTGTTGCAATAAATAGAAAAAAGCAAATAATTCCGATTGCAATTAATGGAAACCCATATAGTTGCCATCCCATTAATTCATAAGCTTCAGCATAACCAGCATTAAAAACTTTATAAATTGGTTCAGTTACATATTTAGTTGGTAATAAATATGTAATATATTTTAATTCTGGTGCATATTCAAAATTAGGCTCACCATTTCCATATCCTCCTGATAAAAAAGAAATTGGTAAGTAAATTAAGTTAATAATTGAGCTAGCTCCAACAGTGCTTTTAACTAAAGAAATAATCAGCAACCCCATTGACATTGCTAAGAAAAACAACAAAATTAATAATGGTAGAACTTCCAATAAATTCATGTTTAATGCAATTTTTCAACTTAAATAGTCTTTGCCACCCAAAATAATAATTGCTAAAAGTGGCACTCAAAGCATATGAAATAAAGTTCAAGCTAATTGATAAATTAAACTCGAAACCATAAAGTGTGAAGCTTTAACATTAGTTGAGCCAATTCGTTTAATTAGTGAAGTTTTTTTAAATTCAATAATTGTTAGTGGAAATGAAATCAACCCATTACCAATAACATTGGAAATCAAAATTCCAACAACAATTTGTTTTCCTAAACTAAAAATCGATTCTTCAATTGCTACTTCAGGTAAATTTTGGTTTTTTAAAATTGTTAGTGTATTTGAATAAGTTACATTTCCCATTAATAGTAAAATCAAAATCGGGAAAACAATAGTGAAGAAAGGACCAAAAAACCCTCTTCAGTAATAACTGTTAATTAATTTAACAACAGCAAACATTATTCATCCTTTCTTTTAAATAATTTTTTAATTTTTTGCATTAAATTCGGTTTTTCTTCTACATCATTACTAGAATAAATATCATCAAAAATACTATCAACATAATGCTGGATAGTTCCTTCTTTTTTGACAATATTTTCAATTGTATCATTAACAATAATTTTTCCTTTTTCAAGAAAAATAATTTTGTTACACATTTGTAAAGCTTCACTCACATTATGAGTGACTAAAATTAGTGAACATTCAGGGTTTTGATCTAAATACTCAACAATATATTTTCGAATTTCACGCCGAATTTTAATATCTAAACCGGTTGAAAGTTCATCTAAAATTAAAAAATTTGGTTCATGGACTAAAGCTAATAAAATATTAATCCGTTGTTTTTGACCACCTGATAAAGAAGAAATATTTTTATCTAATAATTTTTCTAATCGAAATAATTTAATTTTTTGTTGAATTTCTGGGTCATTAATTGACCCATAATTAAATGCTTGTAAATAAAATTTAATTAAATTTCGTGCTGTAATTCCTAATGGATAAACACTATCTTGTAATTGAATTCCAATTTTTAAATTAGGATCATGATATACCTTACCGCCAGTAGGTTTTTTAATTTTGGCAATAATTTCAACTGTTGTAGTTTTTCCAGAACCATTGCCACCCAAATATGCAATTCGATCACCCTTATAAATTTTTAAGTTAAAATTTTCTAAAACAGTTTTTTTGCCGTATTGTTTTACAACATTTTCTAATGAAATAATCGGTTCCATATACTACCTTTCTTTTGATTCTTGTTCTAAATCCTGAGCGTTAAAATTATATTTTGTTTTACAAAAATCACAAACTACTTCAATTAGATTTTCAGTAGCTAAAATTTCAGTAATTTCTTCTTTCGATAATAATAAAGCTGCTTGTAATGTTTTTTCAAATGAACAGCTACAATGTCATTGTAATGGTTTAGTTTCCAACTCCAAACCACCAATTGCAGTGATATAAGCATCAATGTCCATTGTTTTTAAATCATATTGTTTAAGGCAATCTTGAACTCAATTGATATCTGCTTCTGTTGCATTTGGTAAAAGTTGAAAAATAGCGGAATAAGCTCGCGCAATTTTTTGCGGAGTTGCAAAAACAACGCCAGTTCTTACTGCTGTTTTAATTTGTTCTGAAACATCGAAATAATACACTAAATCAGTAATAATATCACCATTAGCTAGTTGGACTTCGCTTCCAAAGTTTTCACCATTAATTTGATGAATAATTTTTAAATAACCCGAATCACCAATTCCTAAAATTAGCGGAATGTCATTAAAATTAGTTTGATCATACTCAGTTTCAATGTTATCATTACCAATCATCGCGCGTACATCGCCATTTGATTTTGATTCCACCACTAACATTTTCATAGCACCGCTAGTTTTCATTAGGGAAGTAGTTTTTAAATCTTTAATTTTTCGTTTCATAAATGCAAGTGGTCCAAAAGCCGCCACTGCATTAGCTAAAATTAGTGCTGGTAAGGGATAAAGAGTTTGAATATCAATAATTTTTTGAGCAACTTCAGTTGTATCAGAAATCAAAATTTGTACCTGATCTCTTAAAATAATTTTAGTAAAAGCCATTGAAGTTTCTCCTTACTTTTTGTTAATTTTCTCAGTAACTTTTTTTAATTGGGAAAGCTTTTGTAAGTGCTTTAACCTGTTTTTTGGCAGCTTGATGTAATTTTAAATCTTCAGGATGTTTTAAAACGCTATTGATAATTTTAGCAAGTTCAACAAATTCTTTTTTTCCAAATCCTCTTGAAGTCATAGCTGCTGTTCCCAAACGCACTCCAGAAGCTACCATAGGACTTAAAGTATCATTGGGAATGCTATTTTTATTAGTTGTAATATTAATGCTTGATAAAATTTCGGCAGCTTTTTTACCACTTAAGTTATAACCTTTTAAAACATCAATGATAAATAAATGGTTTACAGTTCCACCAGAAATAACTGGAACGTGTAATTTTAAAAATTGCTTAGCAAAGGCTTTAGCATTTGCCACAACATTTTTAGCATATTTTTTGAAAAATGGTTGCTGGGCTTCTAAAAATGCTACAGCTTTCCCGGCAATGGCATGAAATAGTGGTCCACCTTGTTGCCCCGGAAAAACACCTGAATCAATTTTTTTAGCAAGTTTTTCATCATCAGTTAAAATAAAAGCTCCCCGTGAACCTCTTAATGTTTTGTGAGTTGTGCTTGTAATAATATCAGCATAGCCAACTGGTGACATATGCTGTCCAGCTACAATTAAACCTGCAATATGAGCAATATCAGCTAATAAATAAGCGCCAACGGCATCAGCGATTTTTCTAAATTCTACAAAATTTACTTCTTGAGAATAAGCTGAATAACCACAAATAATTAATTTAGGTTTAACTTTTTGCGCAATTTTTAATACTTGCTCATAATCGATGAAACCTTGCTCATTAACATCGTAGCTATAAGCTTCATAAATAATTCCGGAAAAACTAATTTTGTAACCATGAGTTAAATGACCACCAGAATTTAGTGACATTCCTAAAATTTTGTCACCTGGTTTTAAAACAGCAGCAAAAGCTGCAGCATTAGCTATTGAACCTGAATAAGGTTGCACATTAGCAAATTTAACTTTAAAAAGTTTTTTCAATCGCTCAATTGCAGTATTTTCAACTATGTCAACATTTTCGCATCCATCGTAATAACGTTTTTCGGGATAACCTTCACCATATTTATTAGTTAAAACACTTCCATTAGTTTTTAAAACATCTTCAGAAACATAATTTTCTGAAGCGATTAATTCAATATGATCTTGCTGACGTTTTAATTCATTATTAATTGCATCAGCAATAATTTTGTCATGTAGTTTCATTTTTTTATACATTATGTCTCCTTAAATTTTGTTTATTTAATTCTATTATATTAGTTAAGTATTTTTTTAAAAAAAATATTCAAGAATTTTGTGTATTTTCAAACAAGAGTTCATATAATTTTGTTAATGAAAAAGGAAAAGTTTGCATAGGAGTTTTTAAATGAATAAATATTTAGATACATTAACAAACTATGAAATTAAAAATTTAAAAATATTTAAGATTTTATAATCAAACCCGCTAAGTTTAACGTGGGTTTCTAAAAAAGAAAATTTATCTTACAAAACCGTTTTAAATAAAAAACGAGTTTTTGAAAAAGTTGACAATATTTACACAGCTATCCAGCATAAAAATAAAAATAATCAAAATGCACGCAAACACTCTAAATGAATTTTTTTTGAAATTTTAAGATTGTATTTAGAAAGTTGCGAAATTCAAACACTCGAAGATGCTAAAAATACAGTTAATGCTGCAAAACCTTTCAAAATTTTTTATGATTTGGAATTAAAACAAATGCAAAATTTAGGTTTTGCATTACCTTCTTATTCAACATGCTACAAAGAATTGCGTAAACTAGGTTTTGCTACACAACACAGCACTAAAAAAGAACGCAAAAACGCGAGCGCTATTCGTAAAGAATTAGAAAAACAAAAATTAAACTTAGAATCCGATCTTGTACAAAAAATTGAAAAAATGGATAAAAGTCAACAAGAATACAGCAAGCAAAAAGTTATTTTAGAGAAAAAATATAATTTAAAATTTGGAGAAGTTGTTGAAATTGACGCATGCGAGCATAATTTTAAATTAAAAAACTACAAAGAAAAATTAACAATATTTCACGCTATTGATGTTAGAACTGGAAAGTTATTAGCTTTTTGAGTTGAGAAAAAAGAAACAAATATTGGTTATCAAAAGCTTTTAGAAATTTTGTTCAAAAAATATGGAAAACCCGCAGAGATAAGAGCTGATCGGAGAAGAACTTTTTGAAGCGGCTCTAATTCTAAAACTAGTTTTCAAGAGTTTTTAGAATCGCATGGTATTTTACTTTCGCTATCAAGTTCCCCTACTTTTAAACCTCATGTTGAGCGTTCATTTCGTACTGTGCAAAAACTTTTCCCTTCATTATTGCCACAAATTGGTGTTGTAGATCTTAAAACATTCGAAGATAGAATTGATCAAATTATTGATTTTTACAATACAAAATATCAAAAATCTGAAACTGGTATTGAAAGTGTTTTTCAAAAATTAAATGACAATGATTGAGAAATTAATTTAAATTTAAATCGAACATTAAATTTGGGTGTTGCAAGATTTAATAATCAAACTTTAATTCCGGTTGATGCTAATAATCAAAGAGTTTATTTTACCCTAAAACAAAACTCCCAATTTGTGCAAGCAAGTGATGGTAACCAATATTTTATTATTGATGGAATTAAATACAAATCACGCCCCATTAGAAGCGAAGAACTTAGCGAAATAGAAGGTTATGCAATTCGTAATAAATTACCAATTGAAGTAACGATAGTTAAAAAATTAATGGGCTTATATGGAATTCAAAGTTCATTTTACAAATTTATTACAAAAATCGCTCAAAAATTAAAATCTAATTTAGAAAAAACTGGAAATTACAATTTAGCTAATTTTATAAATCTCTTTATTGAAGAAATCAATAACTTAAGGCAAGAATCAGCACTGGATTTTGAAATTATCTATTCGCATCAGCAGTTATAAAGCTTTTGAACATTAATACTTATGCAATTTAACAACGTATTTTTACGTTGCATTTTTTTATACAAATTATTAAATATTTGAATTTTAAGTAATAGTTTTAAGCTTTTAAATTTAACAAACTCTTATAAATACTTACTTTAAGCACGCTTTTATAACTTTGAGTGATAAACTAAAACAAAAAACCACTCTTGATGACCCCTAGGTCGAAAAAGAATGGTTTTTTGAAAAATAAATAACAAATAATGAACAACAAAAATGTGAAAAGTTTATATAGAAGTTTAAACATTATGTTATTTATTACTTAATATCAATTATTAATATTTTTTAAAAAAAGTGCAAGTTTCGTTTGAAAACTAACAACTAATTTATATTTTATTAATAAACTGAACCTCGATAATTTGAAAAATATTTATTGTTTTCTTTTTTAAAATCATTAATATCTATATCAGTTCTGAATGAAGTTACATTTTTTTTCAAAGATTCTATAAATTTAGAAATTACTATTCTAAGTTTTTCTTCTTGTTTTTCTCCATTAAGAAGTTCTACATCATCTTGTATTTTCTTTAGTTCATCTATATAAAAATCTAATTTTTGTATTTCTTCTTGTGTTTTTGATTCATTAAAATTTTTGGCAATAATTAGTGAACTTAATGTAGTGCCTATAAAAAATAAACTAGATGCAAGCGGAGCAAAAATAATACTGGTTAATGCTGAAATTTTTCCTATATTATTTATGTGGGAATTGAACAATGAATTCTTTGAAATAATTAGCTCTTTATTATATTTAAGTTCTTCTAACATTTTTTTAATTTAATTCTTTGCTCCGGTTCAAAAAGTGCTCTTTTTTTTCTTCTAGATTTAGAACTTAACAAATTACCAACTTCTTTTTTAAATTGATTGTATGTTTTATTATTTTTTTTAAATTCATTAAAAAAAATAATTTTTATTTTTTCATTTTTAAATAAAGGTAAATTAAGAGCCTCATTTATTTCTGAATAGGAAAAAGAAGCTATAAAATCTATTGTTTTTAAAAAATCGATTTTATCTTTTTCTGTATACATTTCATTTGGTGTTACTTGTGATGGGCTAGGAACCGCTAATGTAGAAACAGCTCCAACTCCTAATAATAATTCTTTAATCATAATAAATTCTCCTTAAAATAAAATAAAAATAATAATATCAATTTATTTTAGTTAAAAAAATAATATTGTCTTTGAATTTAATAATCAATTAATTTTATAATTAAGCTATATTAAAACATTTAAAAAATTAATCATAAGAAAAATGTTTTCCAAAATAATTTTATTTTCTTTTTCAGAAATCGGTATTGCAATTTCGTTACTTTTTAATAATGCATTTTCTACAAAAGGAATTTTATTTTTTTTAAAAATATTTTTTAATTTAGAGTCATTAGCTATTGTTAAATTTTCTAAATTTCAATTAGCATCTCTTTTTAATTTTAAAACTATCCTAAAATCTATGTTTAATTTATTTTTCATTTTTACAAAAAACACTTTTTTCAAAAAATAAAAAATAGAATTTGCATTTTCATAATTAATTACATTACCAATTCTTTGATTTGTAAATTTTATATTTTTGTTTTCAATAAATAAATCAATCATTATTTTACCTTTTGTATCTAATATATCTAAGGTCTGATTGAATTTCTTTTTTTCTAAATAATGCATTAACAAATTTTTGTTACTTATAAAAATATCTGAAGATTCCATTTTTTTGTAAACTACATTATTGAAAAAATGTATATAGATATATTCTAAAAACAAAATTACATGTTCTCTTAATTTGAATTTTTTCAAAATATTAATTAGTAAGTTAAAATTTTTTAAAAACAAATTCATATTATAATCAAAGTAAAAAAACCATGTTATATTATCTAAATGTATAGACTTATATAAAATTTTTTTACATTTAAAGATAAATTTTTTAGAAAATAACTTTAGTGATATCTTATCAATGTCATTAATGACATTGATCAATTTATTAACATTTACTTCTTTTGAAATTATTGTATCAAAAAAAATAATCTTAGAAAGTTGAGATATTTTTGTAAGTAAAGCATACTCCTTTGTAATTATATAAACATTATTCTTTATAATTTTATACATTTCACTAGAGATATTTTTTGTTAAAAGACATTCAAAAATAATTTTTTTCCCCGCTCAATTAACTTCATACTTTTTAAATATATCATTATCAATAATTTTTTTTGTAACATCAAAATTTTTCATTAAAATAGATCATTTTTTATCAGATAATTCAATATTTTTTTCGTCAGAACTAAATAATATATCTATATCAGCTGGTTCTCTTGAAATTAGATTATATTTTTTTAATGCAAAACTTCCTTGAATAATAATTTTAAAATTTAGATTTAGAGAAAATAAATAACTTAAAATATCTTTCATTTTTCCTTATCTAAATAATTTAAATATTTATTAATTTTGTATTTATTTAAATCAAAATTTATGTGTATCACCTTTTCAAGTTCATTTTTGTTGTTAATTTCATTTTTGTTTTTTAAAATAACATTGTACAATTTCGTTAATTTTATAACTCTTATATTAAATATCAAAAATAAAAAAATTATCAACAAATATATGAATATTACCATTAATAAAATAATAATAAATAATAAATTAGATTTTGGCTGTTTTAAAAACAAAAAATAAACTCAACTTAATGTTGCTACAAAAATTAAAAAAATAAAAATTATTAAATTAAAAATAACATCTCTGAAAATAAATCATCTTAATTTATTTAAATAAAAAAAAGTGATATTGTTATTTTTTGCAAAATTTAATAAATGTTGTTTTTTAAAATTCATTTGAGTTAGTATGAAGATTTTTTGTAATGGAAGTACGAAGCTATTTCTTGCAAATCAACATTCAATTTGTATGTTAAATGATTATTTTTTAATGAGTATAAATTTTGTATAAAATTAATTATTTCATACCTTGTGTTTTCCTCTAGCGAAAAATCTCAGTCACTTTTATTAACAATCAAAATTAATTCTTCTAATTTTTTTGTTTTTTCTCTTATTTCAGCAATTCTAATGTGTGAATTAGTTCCTATTCCAATTGCAGTTGCTGTAGGAACAGATGAAATAGCAGCTATTCCGATTCCTAAACCTATTAATCATCCTATAGGCCCTGCTGCTGCCAAAACTCCACTAATAGCCATTCCAGCTCCTGTTAAAATACCCGCAGCACCTACGCTTCCATAAGCGATAGCTGCAATTCTTTCGGTTTCTAAATCTTCTTTAATATAATTTAATTCATTTAATAATTTTTCTAATTCTATTCTTTGTTGAGCTCCAAAAAGAGCTCTTTTTTTTCTTCTAGATTTAGAATTTAATAAATGACTTACATCAGCATAAAATTTTTTGTAAATTGGGTTGCTTTTTTTAAATTCTTCAAAAAAAATAACTTTATGCTTTTCATTTTTAAACAATGGTAAATTAAATACCTTATTTATTTCTTGAAAAGGGTATGAAGATATTAAATTAAAAATTTTTATACTATCTAATTTAAATTTTTCAGTATATAATTCATTATAATTTGCACTAACTTTTGAGTTATTAGGAACTAATAAACTTGAAGTCGTTTCTAAACCTAATAATAAAACTTTCATCATATAAATAATTCTCCTTAAAAGTAATAGCTATATAGCTGTTTATTTATTTGTTAGTTAAAATATTTTAAAAATAAAATTATTTTTTGAACAACTAACAATAAAATTATATTCCAAAAATATTTTTTGAAATAAAAAAATACACCCAACTTTTAATGAGCTAAAAAAAACTATTATTTAATAAATTTCTGAAATTAATTATATGAAATGTATTTATTTAAATACAACTCTAAACACTTCAAGCGAATTATATTATATTTTTATAAATTTTCAAGCAAAATGAAATAATAAAATATTATGAACAAAAAAAATGAAAGTATTATTTTTAAAAAATTTGTTGAAAAAGATGTCATAACTACAAAAAATAAATATGAGGAAATCAAATTTAAATTTTGATATAGTTAATTATATCTTTGATTCTGAGCGCGCATTTTGCGATTTTTGGCTTTCTGCTCTAGGAAAAGTTTTTCATTTTCTTTGTATCACTCATAATCGCTAGCAATTACAGCATCAATTTTACCTTGCGTTTTATTAGTTTGCAAAATTATAACTGCAACTTCATCACCAATTTGGTATTTGTCCTTGCCATTAGTAATGCTAAAACCATCAGCTGCTACTTCTCAATTTTTCCCTGGTAAATTTTGTTTTCGAACTAAAACATCTACCTTATCTTCAAATTCAACAAAAAAGCCAAATTTTAAAATAGATACAATTTGCCCAGTTAATTTCATGCCAATTTTGGATTCATAAAATTCCGCTTTTTTAATATCAGCGACACGTCGTTCTAATTCAAGTGCTTTTTGTTCACTAGCACTATTTAGTTTAGCAAGTCCAGGAATAATTTGTTGGAAATGATTAATTAAATCTGTTTTTTCATTAAATAATAAATTTCTAATAATCCGATGTGCTAGTAAATCAGGATACCTTCGAATTGGCGAAGTGAAGTGCGAATAATGTTCAGAAGCTAAACCGAAGTGACCAATATTAGTTTCTGAATAAATTGCTTTTTGCATTGTTCTAAGTAATAAAATTTTGACAAAGTTGTCAAAGTTAGCAGCCTTAACAGCTTCAATAGCTTTTGAAAAGTCTTTTGGATCACCTGTAGTCGGGATTTGAACATTAATTTTTAATATTTTTAAAATGTTTTGTAACATTTCAATTTTTTCTAATGTTGGTTTATCATGAATTCTATAAATAAAGGGAAATTGATTACTTGCCATCGTTTCTGAAACTGCTTCATTAGCTCGGACCATAAAATCTTCAATTAGCATTTCACTTTCACCACGTTCAGTTGGTTTGATGGCTATAGTTTTACCATGGTCATCTAAAATTATTTTTGATTCTTCGATTTCAAAATCCACATAACCCTGTTGATTTTTATAATTTCTAATAATATTGGCTAATTTTTGGGCACGTTTTAGTGATGCCTCAAGTTTGGGGTCATCAAATTTGAATTGATTGTTAAAAAAATCATTAACTTGTTTATATGTTAAGCGTTTGTAAGAATTAATTACTGAAGGGTAAATCTTAATTGAAATATTGTTTCCATTCTGATCAATTTCAGCTTCCATTGTTAATGTTAGCCGATCAACATGCGGGTTTAATGAGCAAATTCCGTTTGACAAAGATTCTGGTAACATCGGAATTACTCGATCAGCTAAGTAAATCGAAGTTCCTCGAGCCGCAGCTTCATTATCCAAAGCTGTTCCTTCTTTGACATAATGCGTTACATCAGCGATATGTACACCTAAAACATAATTGCCATTTGGCAACTCTTCAACACTAATAGCATCGTCAAAATCTTTAGTATCATCACCATCAATTGTGTAAATAATTTTATCTCTTAAATCAATTCTACCTCGAAGATCTTCTGGTAAAACTTTATTAGGAATTTTTGCAGCTTCTGCAATTGTTTCAGCACCAAATTCAGCAGGCACATCAGCAATTTCGATTTCAGTTTGAATATCAATAAAAGCACTATTATACTGACCTAAAATTTTCAGTAATTTAATTGAAATAAAATTTAAGCCAAATTTTATAATTTCCACTTTAACAACATCATTTTCAGTTAAATTATTTTGATCAACAAAACGATAACGAGCACGATAAATTTCATTGATAGGCTCAAAATCTAAAAAGCTGCCATTTTTAATAATTTTTCCAACTAGATATTTAATATTACGCTCTAAAATTTGGGTAACAAAGCCAAATTGTTTAGTAATGCCATCTTCAGTATTTTCATAAATTTTCCCAGCCACTAAATCACCATTGAATGCTGAATTTAAATAATTTTTAGGGATAAATACACTATTTTGCTCTTCAAAATTTTTTCCATCAGCATTTTGCGCCACAAATCCAAAACCTTTGGGGTTAACTTCTAAAATTCCTTTAAACTCTCCCACAAATAATGGAGCTGCATACATATCCTTATTGACAATTAATAATTCACCATTTTTAACCATTTCTTTTAAAAATAATGAAAAATCACGGTTGTTTTGTGCGAGGATTTTCAAGCCTTTTACAAGCGTTAAATAATTGGTAGTACGATTTTTTTGTTGTTTAATAAAATTAATAATTGCTTCTTTGTTAAAATTCATAGACTTTCTTTTTATTCATTATGATAGTTAGGCTGTTTAATTTATTTTTAAACTTAAATTAATAAAACATACGAATGACAATTGCAAATACTAGTAAAAAAATACCAGCAAAAAACATGACAATTTTTAAAGCTTTTTTATATCCTTTTTCTTTTGAAACTTTAAATAAATCCAAATCACCAGAACCAACTAAAGCTCCGGAAAAACCATTAGAATCAGGTGACATCAAAAATGACACAACAATAATTACAATAGCTAAAATCATTAAAATTGCAGTTAAGGCAGCAACCATTATTTCTCCTTATATAAAAAATTAGTTGAGATAAAAATAAATTATTTATCAATTATATTAAATAATTGGCATTTTTAATCAATCAACTCTAAAAAAATAAAAAACAAGCTTTATAAAAAACTTGTTTATAAAAAATTTAGAAAATAATTATTTAATAATTTTGCTAATTTTATCACGTAGATTTGTAAAACCAAATCCTAAACGTTCATAAACTAACTGTCCAGGACCTGATAATCCAAAAGTGTCAAATCCAAAATTGTACTTAGCGTATTTACCTCAGCCAAAAGTAGTTGCTGCTTCTAATGAAATTGCATACTGCGGATCCCAAAAAATTGCTTGATCTTGTTTTCAATTTGAAACTGAAACTAAATTGCAATTTAATTCAGTTGCTAATTGATGTGCAAGCGCTAATTCCGAACCGGTTGCTAATAATGTAAATTTATTGTCTGGTTTATGAATCAAATAATAAGCTCCTTCAGCAAATTTTGTTTGTGAAGTTTCCGGTAATGTTATGATATTTTGACGCGTTAGAACAATAGCGTGTGGTGTATGAGTAGAATTCAGTGCCACTTCATAGGCTCCTAAAACTTCTTTTTCATCAGCTGGGCGTAGGACACCGAAGTTTGGAATTGAACGCAACATCGCCAATTGTTCGATTGGTTCATGGGTTGGTCCATCTTCACCAACAAATACTGAATCATGTGTAAAAACATAGACAACTGGTAAATTCATTAATGAAGCTAAACGCATTGCTGGTTTTAAATAATCAGCAAAAACAAAAAATGTTGATACAAATGGTTTAAAGTTTGAATGCAATGCTAAACCATTAGCGATTGCACCCATAGCAAATTCACGTACTCCAAATAAAATGTTTCGCCCTGCTGGATTAGTTGCTGAAAAATCGCCATCACCACCACCAGCTTTAGTAGAAGAAACTAAATCAGCTGAACCACCAATTCAATTTGGTAACTCTTTATTTAAATGAGCAATCACCGCCCCTGATGATGAACGGGTTGCATCATTAGCTTTTAAATCAAGTGTTAACGTAATTTTATTGTTATTACTTAAAAATGCTTCTAATTCCGGTGAAGCTTTTCAAGTTTCAAAAGCAGTTTTTCCTCTTGTAAAAATTGTTGCTTGATAATAATCAACAACTTCAACAGGAACTTCAAAATCATCATAAGTTCAATTTAAGTTTTGTTTTAAAACTGTAAAATCAGCTCCAAGTGGGGCTCCGTGAACTGCTGATGTTCCTGCTTTTGGAGCATTATGTCCAATAATTGTTTTTACCTCAATAAAACTAGGTTTTAAACTTTGTTTTGCTTTAGCAATTGCTACATCTAATTTTTCAACTGTCGCTTCAGTTACTAGTTGGTAATCAAATCCCATAGCTTCAACTTTTTGTTTCCAATTTTCAGTTGATACAGCTGCTACGGCAGTGTCTAATTGAATATCATTGGAATCATATAAAACAATATATTTATTTAATTGAAAATGTCCTGCAAGTGATAAGGCTTCATTTGCAACCCCTTCTTGTAAATCGCCATCACCACATAAAACATATGTATAGTGATTAATTTCTGGAAACTTAGCATTTAAATGTTTTTCAGCAATTGCCAAACCTACAGCTGTAGCAATCCCCTGTCCTAAAGGTCCAGTTGTTGCTTCAACCCCTTTAGTGTGACCATATTCTGGATGACCTGGGGTTAGTGAATCTAACTGACGAAAATTTTCTAGATCTGCTTGTGTAATTAAATTTAATAAACGCAATTCAGCATATAACAGTGCAGAACCATGTCCAGCTGATAAAACAAACCGATCACGATTTACCCATGTTGGATTAATAGGATCAAACATTAAGTGCTTTGTAAATAAAGTATGCAAAATTGGTGCTGCACCTAACACAATCCCTGGGTGTCCTGAGTTAGCTTTATTAACTGCAGCTACACCATTGATACTTAATGTATCAATAGCTAATTGATTAATTGTTTTAATCATCTTTTCTCCCTTGGTAATTTAATTGAATATTTTTGGGGTCTATTCCAATAATATTTTTCACTTCTTGTTGAATAATTGCTTTAATCGTCTCAGCAACTGCAGCTAAGGTATAATTTTTTTTAATTGCAAAATCAACATAAATTTTGATATTGGTGCGTTTTTCTACTAAAATAATTTCAACTGGTTTTAGCAAAATTATTTCAGAATGTTTTTCCAAAGCATTATTAATTACTTTTGTAAAAACATCACGATGAATGTTATAAGTATTATTTAAATTGTAATTAACAATTACATATTCCATTAAGCACGTCCAACATATTTTCCAGTTTCAGTTGAAACAATAATCACTTCACCTTCTTTAATAAATAATGGTGCATCCATTTCAAATCCAGTTTCTAAAACAATTTTTTTCTGAGGATTTGAAGTTGAATTACCTTTAACAGCTTCAGGTGCTGAAACAACTTTTAGTTCAATATTAACTGGTAATTCTACATCTAAGACTTCTTCCCCGAATTTACGTACTGATAATTTTTGACCTTCAACTAAAAAGTTTTTTTCTCACTCAACTTTATCAGCATCAATCGTAATTTGCTCATAGGTGTTTTCATCCATTAACACAATCCCTGTTCCATCATCATATAAATAATTCATATTAGTTTTTTCGATGTGAGCTTTTTCAACTTTGTCACCGCCAGTGTAAGATTTAATAGTTGTTGCTCCAGTACGTAAGTTTTTTACTTTTGCTTTAACTGTTGCTTGTCCACGCCCTTGTTTTGAATGTTGTGATTCCAAAATAATATATAATTGCCCATCTTCTTGGTAGGTAATTCCTGGTTTAAATTCATTAACATTTAACATAGATTATTTCTCCTGAATTTTGATTTTTGATTGAATAATTTTAAATTAATTGCATAATTTAGTAATTTAAATTTAAATTATATCTTATACATAGTTTTTTTAAAACTATGATACTTGCAAAATAATTTTAAAACAAAGTTTTTGAAAGTAATTAAAAAAACAACAATTTCTTCAATTATTAAACAAAAGAAATTACACATTTTTGTTTAAAAGAAAAATTGTTGTTAATTGGCAAACTAATTTTGGGTTTTAACTAATCTTTAAGGGATTTTTAATAATATTAAAACCAGTTAATTTTCTTCACTTTAAATAGATTTTGTCTTGTTGTAAAATTGGAACAAACTTAGCGTGTAATTTTTGAAAATAATCACTATGATAAAAAGGAATGAAGCCATCTCAAATTGCATATAACATTTTTTTATCAATACGGATAATAATATTTGGCAATATTTCAAAATCAAAATGCTTTAATTGAGCAACATGCTCAACAATTTTTTTATCCAAAGTAAAATTTAATTTTTTAAGTTTTTGAGCAAGATTAAAATTAAAAAATTTTTCATCTTTGTTTAAATTAATCGCAAAATCTTTATTTATTAAATCATTTTTTTTCAATAACTCTTCTAAGCTAGCGCCATATTTAAAAGCTGATTTATGTTTTTTATAATGAAAAACATTAATAATGGAAGGGACTAGCCAATAACCATTGTCAAGATGATTAATTTTTACAATTTTAATAAGCATTATTTCTTTTGTCCGTAGTAAGCATTTTTGCCATGCTTACGTTGATAGTGTTTTAATTGCAAATCATTATTTGCTGCAATAATTTCAGGATTGATAATTTTAGTGTAAAGTGCCATTTTAGCAACTTCTTCTAATGTTAAGGCTAAATCAACTGCATCTCGGGCATTTTTTGTTGATCACACAAATGGCCCATGTTCTTTGACTAATGTAGCTTGCATAGCAGCAAAATCTATCTTATTTTTTGCAAAATAATCAATAATCACTAAGCCTGTATTATGCTCATAAGCTCCATTTATTTCCGCCGTTGTTAAAGCTGGTGTGCAAGGAATTGTGCTGAAGAAATTATCGGCATGAGTTGTACCGTAACAATTAATTCCTTTACCTGCTTGAGCAAAAGCTACAGCAAAAGGTGAATGCGTATGAACAATTGCCTTAATGCGCTTATCAGCTTTGTATAAAAGTGTATGGGTTGGTGTATCAGAAGAAGGATTTAAGTGTGAATTAATCACATTATTTTCAAGATCAACAACAACCATGTCATCTGGAGTCATTGTTGCATAACTAACTCCCGAAGGTTTGATAACCATGTAATCACGCTTTGCAGAAATTTTAGAAACATTGCCTCATGTATGAATTGCTAATTTGTAATTGTATAATTGCATATTAGCTTCATAAACTTCTTGTTTTAAGTTTTTTAATTCAATTGGATCAATTAAAATTTTTGTCTCAAGATTATTTTTCATCTTAAAATTCTTTTTTAGTTTTTTGGGCATAGAAGAAATTTTTAGCTTTAACTAATTCAGCTACATTTTCTCCTATTGTTTCTGCTGCATCATTTTTGGATCACATTTCAATTAAAATTGGACCTTGAAATTTATTTTGTTCTAATGTTTTTAATAATGTTACAAAATCAACTGTTCCTGCACCAAATGGGACTTCTTTAAATTTATCTTTTAATGTATCTTTAAAATGAAAAGCAATTAAGTGTTCCTTATATTGTTTTAGTTCGGCAACTGGATTAGGTGAAAATTGTGATAAATTACCTAAATCTGGATAAACCTTCAAATAAGGAGAATTAATCATTTTTACAAACTTCATTGCTTTTTCAATTGTGCCCACAAATGGTGTATCCATAGTTTCAAAAGCTAACATAACATTATATTTTTCTGCTAATTCCACAGCTTTTTTGATGCCTTCAATAAAAAAGTTGTATGTTATTGCATCGCTTTGCTCGTAATATACATCATAAGCAGCTAATTGAATAATTCGAATTCCTAATTTTTTAGCTAGTACAATTGCTTTTTCCATAATTTGGGCAGCAATTGCTCTAGTTTGAGCATTTTTAGACCCGAATGGAAAGCGACGATGCCCACTTAAACACATTGAATTAAAATAAAAATCATGTTTAATTAGTAATGTTTTTAAATGATCAATTTCTTCTTCGCTTCAATCCAGTCGTGCTAGGCGAAAATCTGATTCATCAATTGATAACTCAATAAAGTCAAATCCAGCTTGTTTGGCAATTTTAATTTTATCTTCAAAATCAAATTTATTATTGATTGCTTTTTCGTAAATGCCTAAAAAATTATCAGTATTTGTTGATTTCATCTTTTAATTCTTTCGCAGCTAAGGCCGGGTTTTCAGAATCGCGAATTGATCTTCCAGCAATAAAAATATAAACTGGTAAACCTTTAAAAAATTTAATATCTTTTTTTTCAACTCCTCCAGTTACTGAAACTTTAAATCCAAGATCAGCAAATTGACGAACTGTTTCCAAATCTTTTTCACACCATTCCACCCCAGCAGCTTGAGCATCTCTTGCCCGATGTAAAACCACTTGATTAACACCGGCTTTTTTTCATTTAAAAGCTTGATCAAAACAAAAATTTGATGTTAATTCAACCTGAATTTCATTTTCGGAATTAAATTTTTTTCCTTCTTGATTTAAAACTTCCATAGTTTCTGGTTCGCTAGCACAAATTGCCGTTACATATTTTGCACCTTCCCCAAAAAACATGTTTCCAAAAACTTTCCCAGCATCAGCAACTTTAACATCAGCAATAATAATTTTATCTGGAAAAGCTTTTTTCAATTCTGCTACGGCATGTTTACCAACAGAATTGATCAAAATAGTTCCCGCTTCTACTACGTCTACATAGTCTTTGACTTTATTAACGTTTTCTATAGCTTCCTCAACTGTGAGTGTGTCGCAAGCGATCTGCAACATAGGTTTATGATTCATACTTATTTTTTTCCTTTTTTTATAATTAGGCTATATATTTATTCAAATCAACTGATTGAATTAGTTCAAAAATTTCTTCAACACTTTGAGCATTCATAATTTTTTCAACCATTTGCGGATCTTCAAATAAAGCTACAATTTGCGGTAAAGCAATTGAGGTATGAATTTCAGCATTTTTAGCAGCAAAAGCTATCAAAACTTTGACAGGGCGATCATCATTTTCGAAATAAACAGGTTCTTCAAGTGTAACTAATGAAAAACTGTTTTCAATTATTCCGGATGCTGAAGAAGCATGAGGCATAGCTAAATAATCAGCAATAATGTAATAAGGTCCATTTTCTTGAGTGCTTTTGATAATTGCATCATAATATTGAGGTTCAATTAAGTTATTTTCAATCAATGGTAAAGTTGATAAATATACAGCTTCTTTTCAATCTTGAGCTTTTTGCCCGATTCGTACTGTGTGATATTTTTTTAAAATATTATATAAATTTAGTTCTTGCATAACTTACACAACTTTACTTAGTGCTTCTTTAATTTCTTTATCATCCATTAAATTTTTTACACTAGTAATTTTTGCTTTTTGATCTTTTCGAAATTCACTCTCTAAGTGAGTTGAACAAATAATAATATCAGCTGTGCTTGTGAATCCTTTGGCTTGCCCCATGCTCATCGCTTCAACTGTTGCATCTAGCCCCAATTCTTTGGCGGCTTTTTCAGTTTTTAATTTGATGATCATGCTAGTTCCCATTCCGTTACCGCAAGCTGCAATAATTTTTAATTTTGCCATGTTAGACCTCTTTTTTTTATTTAGATTCTAAGTTTAAAAAGCATTAAGCTCTTTTTGTTAATTTTGTTATTTTGTGCACAAATTTTTGTGCAACATTTGGTTTAGATTGCAATCCTGAATCAGTAATTAATCCCAATCCCAACATTGCAAATATTGCTATAAATACAAAAGCTCAAGCCGCTCCTGGTGTTCCAACTGAAAACATTGTTAAGATTCCGAAGAATAAGTTTCAGTCAGCCATTCCGATAAATCCACTTTGAATTGGACTTTGCCCATTAAAGTTTGTTAATACACTAGCATCCATTGAGTTTTTCAATAGTCCAAGTGCGATGGAAATAATCATAATTTCTAAAAAACCAACAATTAGCGGCACGATTAATGCTGCTCTAAAACCTCCACTAGCATTTGCATAAACCCCTAGCGATCCAGAGTTAAAGAACAAGGTAATGAATAACGGAATTGTAATTACAAATGGGCTATTTGCTATTCTTGATAATGCAATTGTTAGTCCTACAGCAATAAATTGCCCAATTGTTCCTGCTAAAAATCCGTAAGTTACTGAGTTAGCTGAGAATCCATATACAGCAGCAACATCAATTGCAATTACAGCATTTTTAATTATTTTTTCACTAATTCCTTGAAATGCTTGTTGCAATTCTGTAACAAACATTCTTACCCCAGTCATAAGTGCAATTAATCCTGCAGTAACTTTTAATGATCCAAAGAAAATATTAAAGCCAATATTAGCTCCACCTAAAACATTTCACTGTTTAAAGTCAAGAGCACGTACAAGCCCTAATTCCGCCATTTTAGCTCTATCTATAATAGGAAGTCCGTTTTTACCTATAACAGATAAACCATTTTCATCTAATTTTTTTGGGAGATCAATATATAAAAATTCTTTACCATCATGAACAGTAACATTATTTTGTCCATTAATAATAATTAAAAATAAAATCAAGAATAATGCAAATAGCAAGATAGTTTGAGTAAAAATATTATCTTCAAAAATCTTTGCTCATTTTGGTAAAATTTTATTTTCTGCAGAATCTTCTTTTTTTCCGAAGAAACGACCAATTTTATAAGTTAAAGCAATCGCCAGCATTTGTTGATGTCCAACTGCAAAATTAGCATCATTTGTAACCACATTAGTTGGGCGAATTGTTGTAGTAGATCCGACACCTCAGTAAATTCCAATAAATAATGAACTAATGATAATAATTGCAGCCTGTGACCCAGCGGGAACACCTTCACCAACTAGTGGCACATTTCTAAATAATAAAACATACAAAATTGTAACTGTAATTGCTGATTGCTGAAACATAACATGTCCAGTAATCATTAATGAGTGTACATTAGTTCATTTTTTGAAAGCAACTAATAAAATATTTACAGCAAATCCAATAATAAAGACATATGTAATTCAAGAAATATAATTATTATTTACAACAATATTTTTTAAAAACGATTCAGCTGATGCTCACCCAAAATACGGGTCAAGTGGTGTAATGGCTGTACCTTTACTTACTAGTCCTAAACCATCAAATAATGGTTTGGCCATCCCCACAATAATTCCAGCCCCGATTCCTAGTAATAAAATTCCGATTGCTGTTTTCATTGAACCAATAATCGATTCCCGAATTCCTCTACCTAGAAGTAAATAACCAATTAAGGTTACAAATCCTAGTAAAATTGGTGGGTGCTTTAAGAAGTTATCTAGATAGACAACATTAATTAAAAACCTAAACGCTTTACTTCCATCATCGTGAAAATGAAATACTCTAACTAGTAAAGTAATTGAAATAATCACAAGATTAACGCCTAGGAATCCACCGATGTAAATCCATTTACGTAATGAATTTCGTTTTTCTAATAACGACATCGTAACTCCTCTTTAATTTTTATTTTTTACACTTTTAATGCTTGTTTTAATTCTAAAACTCTTGGATTAACTTTTGAAAGATCGAATTCACGCTTTTCATCAAAAGTTAAAATTTCTCTTGGGTTATTAACTAAAATATCTTCAATTGCTGCTTCAGAAACACCAACTTGTTTTAAAAGTGGAATAAAACGATCAAATAAATATCCCAAACCGAAAGTTTGTTTGTTTTTTTCTAAGCCATAATGTTTTTGGTAAAGAATTCTTCCGGCATCAAGTGATAATGTAATATGTTTTTGATATCCTTTATCTACTAAAAACTTAATGTTTTCAGCTAATGTTGAATCCGGATAATACTTAACACGATCAGGTCCATCAAAACATAAGCTTACTCCCAATTCCTTAATAATTTTTTCATAGTAATATTTATCAGGATTTTTGTTTAAGTGTGATAATTGAATTTTTCGAGGATTCACTCCAAAATCAATTAAGTGCTGAGCAGCTTCATAAGCCATAGTTCCCAACTGAGTATGAACTAATACAGGAGCTCCGGTTAGAATTGAAGTACGTGCTACTGATTCCAATGATTTTAATTCTAAACGATCAATTGCTGCATAACCTGTACCAGCTTTAATAATTCCAGCTTTAGCCTCCCCTCTTTTTACAACTGGACCACTATAATTATAAACGTCCATTCCTTCTTCGATTTCAGCAACTAACATTTTAACAATATCATCAATTGGTGCTAATGCTAATCAAGAGGCTCCTTTATCATAAAAAGCCGCTTTATGAAATCCAGTTGCCATAATAATGTTAACTCTATTTCCAAAATGATGAGCAATATCTAACATTTGTGTAACATCTCTACCAACATTGGGCGGATCCATTGTAACAATTGTTTTACCTCCTTTTGCTAAATACTCTTCTACCTCTAAAATAGCTGCTTTTTGTGACATCATTATAAAATCGGGATGTTCGTGCGCTTCTGGACCATAATTTTTAATTAAATGATCATGACAATCAGTAACACCTAGCGTTTCCGGTGCAACATCTCCCAAAACAGTTCTTACAAATTTTTTCATTTTTTCTAAAATTCCTTTCTTAATTAAACATATTAATTAGTTTAATTATATACATTTATATGAAGAAATTTTTACAATTATTAAACATCTTTGAATTTTTTGTTTTAAATATTCAAAATTGATTATTAAATATTTAATAAAGTTCTAACTTTTTTATTACTTTAAATAAAAATAATTTTTTTTAAACACTTATTACCCTCTTTTAAACATGTGATTTAAAAAAATTCATTTTTTAAAAATTTTTTTTAGCTATAAAAAAGTTTTGTATTTAATTTTAAAAAATAATTTTAATGCATAAGCCTGGACAAAAAAATGAACCATAAAAGATTAAAACCACCCGAATATTGGAGCGATTGAGACTTGGAGGTTTTATTATAACATTTAAAACCATTAGAATGATTAGAAGCTTTTGAAATGTATAACAAAAGTTACAGTTCTCTTTCTACTTTTTGAAAATGATAGTGCAATAAATTTAATAAAAAATCAATAGCCAAACAAAACATAATTTTAAGAAAAAATATTTTAATTTTAAAATATCTAATGATATAGAAATTTTAAAATTAAAAACAAAAAAATTTTCTAATAAAATAAAGGTGTATTTAAAAAACCTAAGCTTCTTTCAGATATACAGTTATTAGAAATTTATAATGTATTAGAAGACTGATAAAATTTTAGTTTTTCAAATATCTAAATAAGGAATCTGGAAATTTTATTAAAAATAAAAAAAAAATAATCTTAAAAAATTAAATATCGAGAAATTATTATTAAAGCTTTTATGCAAATAAAGGATTATATGGTAGAGAAAAATTATTTCAATATATAAAATTAATGTATAAAACGAAATAAATTCTCGTACTTTAGGCAGAAAAATGCAAAAATTAGGCTTATTTTGTAAAGTTAAACAAAAAAAGAAAGTAAGAAAAGTTAAAAAGAATAATGTTAAAATTTATGATTTAGTACAATATTCTTCTATGGATTTGCTAAAATGTCTCAAAGTAAAAAATCAAATTATCAATGTCAAGAATTGGTAATTCTTTAGACAATAATGAAATTATTTTTTTGTATAAAATCAGAATCGCTAAACTTTATTGATATTTTCAAAATTACTTTTGAAGAATTAAAACAAGAAATTGAAACATATACAAATTGATATAATAATGAGCGATTAAATAAATTTTAAATTGAAAAAACCCTTCAAAAATATTGAGAATTTCACAATATTTAAAAAGGTTTTTTTGTCCAGGTTTATTTTCTAATTACATTTTTTAATAGGAGAAACGATAAATTTATTTGAAAATTAATAAAAATACCTGTTATTTTTTAAAAATGAATTAGTTATAACCAAATAAATATCTTTATAAATAATCTTAAATTAACCCGATGCTGGTAAGCACATTGGAATAACTTCAAAATTTTCAGGGTTATCTTTTGCAGCTTGAATTATTTTATGACACAAAGTTGCAGGATTAATATTTTCAGCAGGATCATATTTGCCATAATTCGCTCCAATAATATCTTTTTCATAATCATTAAACATATAAAAATAATGAATATCATTTGTTTTCCTTGAGCGGCTACGTCGAGTAAGTGCTAAAATACCAACAACATTTCCATCATTATCTATTAATAATGAACCGCTATTACCTTTCATAAGTGTTGAAAATTCATCATTGTTATTAATAATCAACCTTAGTCAAGTATCGGGGTCATTTCAATCACTAGTATACATTCGGTGAATTATTTGTTCATTATACCCAATTCATGAACCATAACCATTAACAAAAAAAGGTGTAAAAATTTGGTTATTTGAAATGCTTAAATTTGCATATTTATCGGTAAATTTTAACGGTGGCAATGTAGGTCATTTTTCTACATCTTCTAAAACTGATTCTCAATATTCATAATTAATGTTTGAGTCCATTTTATTTCTAATTTCAATTTTTAATTTTTTTAAATCTAAAATACTAACTTGAACATCACGTGGGGCATCATTAAAATCACCTAATTTATTTTTTTCTTTTTTATAATTAAATCTTCAAAAATATCTTAAAAAAATATTATCCTTAGCTTGAATTACACCATCTGAGAAATTTACAAAAGAAGCATCATATTCTTTTTTATTTTTATAAAATTTTTGACCAATTTTTTGAAAAGGAGAAAATAAACTCATTTTAAGGCCAACATGAGCATTGGAAATAACATAATATCTTTCATCGTTAAAATCTGAAGGTTTTACTTTAGATAACATTGTTCATGTCCCTGCCATTCCAAATGTCCTAATTCTCATTTCCTCAGCTAGCGGAAAAGTATTATAGCTATAAATTTGACTTATTGTAGAACTATAAGTATTTTGGTATTTTTTATCTAAAAAATCATGATAACCTTTGAATTCTTTTGTTCTCAAATCATTAGAATTAACATTAATTTTAAATGGGTCATTCGGATCAAATAGATATGATTGATCTCAAAAGTAATTACTTGTCATTAGGCCTGAATTATTTGAATAAAATTTTTCAAAATTAAAATTTCGGTACTTCGATGGTAATTTAAATTTTTCCAATGTTTGATTTTGATCGTTATTACTTTCAAAACTAAAATTTAAAAAAGAAGTAAAATATGAAAAAAACATTTTATTGTTTTTAAGAGCATCTAAAATATTATCTGTAAAATTTTTTGTAGCATCAGTTTTTTTAATCAATTTAAAATTTAATTCATTATTTATTGAATCATATTTAATGGCAATTAAAACATCATCCACTTCATCAATATTTATTTCTCCATTTTTTTTGATTAATTCTAATGATATTTTAATCCCTGCAGATTCTTTTTCATTTAAATTTTTTTCGGCCAGTTTAAAATGTCAATTTATATCTGTATTTTTGTTCATTAAAGAAGCTTTGTTTAATCCAATTTGTGAATTATCTCTTTTAAAATCTAAAAATAATCATAAATATGGATTAGAATGTGAAGCATCTAAATTTAAAATTTTGTCAATACTATCAAGATTAAAATTTCAACTAAACTCTTGATTATTTTGATTAAAATTTCAAATTTTTTGATTAATAAGCATGTGCATTCTATAAAATTTTTCAAAATGATTTTCTGCAATTTTTTTAACCTTAAAATTTTCATTCTCAAATCCTAAATTAGAATTAATATAATCATTATATGTTTGATATACCGCCGCTTCTTCTTTGGCATTAACAGAACTTTTTGTTGATTCATTTATTTCAATATTTT